>DCGU01000052.1:31857-42610 GCA_002315325.1 Clostridiales bacterium UBA1770 | reverse complement strand
ATTTGTAATCAGCAGGTTATCGGTTCGAGTCCGATCATCGGCTTTGTAATTTAATATGGGTGGGTTCCCGAGTGGCCAAAGGGGACAGACTGTAAATCTGCTGGCACTGCCTTCGGTGGTCCGAATCCACCATCCCCCACCAATAACAGGTCTGCATTATTGCAGACCTGTTATTTTTTGTCGAGGCGCTGTAGCTGCCGTGCAAGTCCGTATTGTCCTTTTAACCTTTTTATGATACAATATAATAAGGAAAGATTTTTCATTTTTGCGAGGTACACCGCCATGAAAAAACTGTATTTAATCGGCGACTCCATCCGTATGCAGTACTGTGCCTACGTCAAGGCTGCACTGGCCGGAAAAGCCGAGGTTGTATGGCACGACAACAATGCCCGTTTTGCCGCCTATACCCTGATGAGTATCGGCAACTGGGAAGCAGAATTGCGGGTGGGTCGTGACGTGGATTGCGTCCATTGGAACACGGGGCTCCACGACTGTATCCGTGCCTGCGGTGAAGACCCGCAGACGCCGGTTGATATCTACGCCTATTATATTGAACGCATTTGTAAACGGCTGCAGAATTATTATCCGTCGGCCAAAATGGTCTTTGCAACCTCAACGCCCGTACAGGAAGAAAAATTTGATTTTTGGTTTGCCCGCAGGAACGCCGATATTGACGAGCTCAATGCAGCCGCCACAGGAATTGTTAAAAAGTACGGCATGGCCGTCAACGACCTAAATACCCTGCTCAAGGCGCAGGACCCGGACGCCGTTCATTCGGATAAGACACACTTTAACGTGCCTCTGGGACGTGAAATCATCACCAAAGCGGTGCTCAAATCCGTATGCCCCATTCTTGACGTTGACTATAACAGTTTGACGATGCCGGATTTCAACGTTGAGATGTCACCCGAAAAAGATATTCTTAAATAATGCCGTATCATCAATTGTAACCCTGCGTTCAACAATTGACCGATTATTTCATACGATAACAGGACTGCACAGGCAGAAAGGATGATAGATTATGAACAGAACACCGATAAAGCCCCTGTACGACAACGTACGGTTGAACTGCACCATTGTCAGCGACACGCACATCGACTACCTGCACCGCACGCCCGCCTGGCCGCAGGCGCTGCTGACGGCGGCCGTCATTGACGCCGAGGAAAACACCGTTCGCACCGACGCCTTCATCACCATCGGCGACAACACGTCGGACGGCATCAAACAAAACTGGGATATGGTAAAGGAATGCTACGCCGGTCACAACCCTGCCGAACGGATTTTGCTCTGCATCGGCAACCACGACACGTGGGGAGATGACGACCATCCCTACGACGCCATCAACTATTTCAAGGAATATACCGAAATCATTTGCGGCAGAAAGATTGACAACACCTATTTTGCCGAAGTGGTCAACGGCTATCACCTGATTTTCCTGGGCAGTGAAAAGGACGGCGGCTGCGCCGCCTATATCTCGGACGAGCAGATTGCCTGGTTTGAAAAGGAGATGGAAAAGGCCGGTAAGAGCGGCAAACCCATCTTTGTTTTCTGCCATCAGGCACTCAACGGACGTCACGGTCTGCCGCGCACGTGGGGCTATCCGGCAGACCCTAATTGGCCTGCAGATGAGGGCGGCATCGGTGACCGCTCCGAACAGGTCGCTGCCATTATGAAAAAATACAAAAACGTCTATTATCTCAGCGGGCACTCCCACATGGGCCTTTCCGGCGAGAGCATGATGGAACGCGAAGGCTTTTCCACTTTTGAAATCGAGGACGGCCTGCGCATGATCAACTTCCCGACGACGGCCTGCGGTAATGCCTATTGCGACGACGCCAGCCAGGGCATCGGCATGCAGTTGGAAGTGTACGACGACAGGGTTGTCTTCCGTCCCCGCAACTATTATGACCACGAGTTCACGACCGTCGTCATTCGTGACGGCAAACCCTACGCCGAATATCCGCTGCAGTAAGCCGTATCGGCTTTTTCCGACAAAACAGACAAAGATAACAGAAAACAGTTCGTAAAGGAGGCAATACGCATGAAAGTCGTATTGGACCATCTGACAAAACAATTCCCCGCACGCGGCAAAAACGGCGGTGTCGTTACCGCCGTGAGCGATTTTTCCTTTGAAATTCCCGACGGCAAACTCTTGGCGCTGCTGGGGCCCTCCGGCTGCGGCAAAAGTACCATGCTGTATATGATTTGCGGGTTGGAAGCCCCCACGTCCGGCTCCATCTATTTCGGCGACGATAACGTCACGACGGTTCCGCCCGAAGTGCGCGGCGTCGGCTTGGTCTTCCAAAACTATGCGCTTTATCCGCACCTGACGGTACGGCAAAATATCACGTTCCCCCTGGAAAACCTCAAAGGCAAGGAAAAACTGACACGGGAGGAAATGAACCGCCGTGCCGAAGAAGCTGCCGACCTGGTGCAAATTCGCCCCTATATGGAACGCAGACCCAACGAATTGTCCGGCGGTCAGCAGCAGCGCGTTGCCATTGCCAGAGCCCTGGTCAAGATGCCCAAGGTATTGCTGTTGGACGAACCGCTTTCCAACCTGGACGCCCGCCTGCGCCTGCAGACGCGGGAAGAACTGCGCCGCATTCAGCGTGAAACCGGTATCACCACCATATTCGTCACGCACGACCAGGAAGAAGCCATGAGTATTTCCGACTGCATCGTCGTTATGAAGGCCGGCACGGTACAGCAGACCGGAAAGCCGCAGGAAGTATACGACAGCCCCGTCAATCTCTTCGTTGCCAAGTTTTTGGGCACCCCGCCCATCAACGTCTTTACCGGTCACGTCAAGGCTGAAAAGCTGTACGTCGGTGATGACTGCATCATGGACGCGCCCGACGTCGCTGACCGTGACGTTTTCGTCGGCATCCGCCCCGAGGGCTTTATCGTTGACGAAAACGGGCCTTTGGTCTGCAGCATGAAAGCCGTAGAGGTCATGGGACGTGACGTCAGCGTTGTGGCCGCGCATGCAGCCTGCCAAAACGCCGCGAACACGCTGCGTGCCATCATCCCGTCCGATACCATGCCGAATGAAAATAACGAAACCGTTCGTTTCTCTCTCAAACCTACCAAAGTCTTTTTGTTTGATGCCCTGACCGAGGAACGTATTCCCTGCACGGCCGAATAATACTATGATTACCGAAAACAAAACGATTACCGACGCAATCCTTGCGCAAATACAAAAACACGACCGCATTGTCCTTTGCCGTCACGAAAACCCGGACGGGGACGCTATGGGCTCATCCCTGGCCTTGGCGCGTATCATTCGCCTGACGTGGCCGGACAAAGACGTGCGTGTTGTCAATACCGGCATCGTGCCCGACAGTCTGTCCTTCCTGGAGCCGGAGGATACCTGCGACGTTTCCTTCTACGAGGGGGCGCTGGTCATCGCCCTTGACTGCGCGGTCCTGAACCGTATGGCGAATAAGGATTATGCCCGCGGGGATTTCTTCATCAAAATCGACCACCATCCGAACGTGGAACCCTTTGGGGACCTGTGCTGGGTGGAACCGCACCGCGGTGCCACGAGTGAAATGATTGCCGATTTGGCCGCAACCTACGCCGACGTGCTCAAAATGGACGCCGAGGCAGCACTGGAGTTGTACGTCGGCATTGTCACCGACACAGGGCGTTTTCAATTCGGCACAACGCCCGAAACCATGCGCATTTGCGCCGATCTGTTGGCGTACGGCTTCGATACCTCGCGTATGTTTGCCAACTTGTACCTGGAAGATTACGAATATAAGCTCTTCTGTGCACAAACGACGGCCCAAATACAGCGGACGGAGGCCGGCGTTGCCTGGCTGTATATCACGCAGGAAACACAGGAAAAATACCACCTGACGCACGAACAGGCCGGCAATACGGTGCTGCTGTTGAACGATATCAAGGGCAGTATGATCCGCATCGTCTTCATCGACAACGGTGACGGTACGACGCGCGTTCGTCTGCGCTCACGCTTCATCGTCATCAATACCATGGCCGAAAAGTACCACGGCGGCGGTCACGCCTTTGCCAGCGGTGCCACGGTGCACAACGCAGCGGAAATGCAGGCCCTGCTGCACGATGCCGACAAGCTGCAACGGGAATACGTGCTGGCACATAATGAAGTGAAATAAATGCCTGCGGCATTTGTGAAATACGCTGCCGCGTGTGAAATGTCCTGCGGACGTGAAATGTGCGGCGTGACCGCCACACGTTAAGGTAAAAAAAGGAAGCCTATCCGGCTTCCTTTTTGATTGTTATTAAAATAAATCGCCCTCGGCTTAATTGCCGGCATACGGTGCCGGCAGTGAAATAAATGCCTGCGGCATTTGTGAAATACGCTGTCGCGTGTGAAATGTGCCGTAGTTACGGCACGTGAAATGTGCGGCAGAAGCCGCACGTTAAGGTAAAAAAAGGAAGCCTATCCGGCTTCCTTTTTTGATTGTTGTCCTTGGCTTTGGTTGGAATGAGGTAATATTACGAACCGCTCTCCGCGTTCAAGTCATCGTACGTCTTGATTTTAAGATCGCCGTCGGTGCAGTGAATCGTCATGGATTCCGCCTTAACGCTCCACGTGTCGGTATTCACGCCCAGGGCATCCCAATCGGCAAGCGTGCCGCCGTAATAAATATCCGTCAGCGTGGTAACGCCGTAGAAGGCGGCTTTTCCGATTGTTTTCACCGTGGCGGGAATGGTCAACGACGTCAGCCCGTCACAGGCGGAAAAAGCCTGCTCGCCGATTTCGGTCAGGGTATCCGGCAAAACCACCGACTTGAGACCGTAACATTTGTAGAACGTGTAGGGGGCAATGACGGTGACGCTGTCCGGAATGACAATCGAGGTCAATTCCGTTTCGGCAAATGCCCATCTGCCGATTTCCGTGATATTGTCGGGAATCGTCAATTCCGTCAATGCATTGAGTCTTGTGAAACTGTAGGCGCCGATCTTCCAAACGCCGGTCGTCGGAATCACCGCATGATTGGCGGCGGCAATAATGACGCCGTCGGCGTCAATCAGGCAATTATTGACGACTTTATAATTGGGATTACCGTATGCGACCTCGATTTTTTCCAGTGCCGCATCGTCAATCAGAAAATATTCGCCGATTTCGGTCACACCGGCCGGAATGGTCACGGACGTAAGACTGATACAGTCGCGAATAGCAAAATCCCCAATGGAGCGCAGCGATTCGGGAAGACTGATGGACGTCATTGCTTCACACAAATGGAAGGCAAATCTGCCGATGCGCGTCACGCCCTCTTCGACGACAACCTTCGTGATATAGGGACAGAAGGAAAACCACGGCGTTGCCGTATAGGAATAATCCGGCATTTCCCCCGTGCCGGCAATGGTCAGCGTGCCGTCCACGTCCACCGTCCAGGTCATTTCGCCGCCGACGGCATCGATGGTCCCCTGTGCCATATGCTCCTGTTTGTCGCCCTGTGCATCGGGTGATTTGCCGTTGTCACAGCCGGCAAAACAGGAAAGCGTCGTGCAGGCAAGCAGCAGGCACAACGTCGTGCGGATTAAATTGCGAATTTTCTTTTTCATGGGATGGTCCTTTCCAAACGTTGGGTTCTGTTGGTTATCGATTAACGGTTATCGGTTATCGGTTATCGGTTATCGATTATCGTTTAGCGGTTATTGATAATCGACTATTGGCTATCAGCCATCGGCCGTCAGCTGATGGCTATCGGCTATCGGCTATCAATTGTTATTTTATTCGATATCTATTTTTTCACCGACGCGGAACTGCAATGAATACAGCTGCCGATAGATACCGTCCTCCAGGTTCATCAAATCGTCGTGCGTCCCCTGCTCCAATACCTTCCCGCCGGAGATGACGGCGATTTCATCGGCATTCTTGATGGTGGACAACCGGTGCGCAACAACCAGCGTGGTGCGGCCGCGGCACAATTCGTCCAGCGCCGACTGAATCAGAATTTCGGTGGTATTATCCAGGGCGGAGGTCGCTTCGTCCAAAATTAAAATGGCGGGGTTCTTTAAGAATACGCGGGCGATGGACAACCGCTGTTTTTGTCCGCCCGAGAGTTTGACGCCGCGCTCGCCGATTTGCGTATCGTACCCGTTTTCGAGCGTCGATACGAACTCGTGAATGTTGGCGCGTTTGGCGGCCTCTATCATTTCATCCTCGGTTGCATCGGGTCTGCCGTACATAATATTATCCCGAATGGAGCCGTTAAACAGGAATACGTCCTGCTGTACGATACCGATATTGCGGCGGATGGAGGACAGCGTTAAATCCTTAATATCCTGCCCGTCAATCGTAATGGCGCCGTTTTCCAATGCATAAAATGCGGGAATCAAATGGCAAATGGTCGTTTTGCCGCCGCCGGACGGGCCGACGAGCGCCAGCTTTTTACCGGGCTCCAAATGCAGCGTCACGTCCTGCAGGACCTCACGGCCTTCCTCGCTGTAACGGAACGATACGTGGTCGAGATTGACGTACCCTTTGACGTCGACAAGTTCCCGGGCGTCCGGCTTTTCATATTCCGGCTCCATATCCATAACCTCGGTGAAGCGTTCAAAACCGGTGGCACCGCTTTGGAACTGCTCCATAAAACCGATGAGCGTATTGATGGGGCCGATAAAAAGATTGATGGAGACAAAGAACGCCGAATAGTCGGCAAAAGTGATATCGCCCCTGTATAGGAACAACCCGCCGGCAATCAAAATGACGACGTTAAAGACGTCGGTGACGAAGGACGACGTGGCATGGAAGGTAGCCATGGCACGATAGGCTTTATAACAGGCCTTGCGGAACAGCAGGTTGGTGGTTTGGAAGCGTTCAATCTCCCGGTCGGCGTTGTTATACGCCTTGGTCACGCGAATGCCGCTGACGCTGGATTCCAGCGTAGCGTTGATGCCCGCCGTTGTCACGCGGCGTTCGGCAAAGGCATCGCGCATGCGTTTGCGGCAGACTGCCGAAACAATGGCCAAAATGGGTGCCACGACGAAGATAATCAACGTCAGCGGCACGTTGATGGTGCACAGATAGATAAACGAACCGACGATCATAACGACGCTCGTTAAGATATTTTCGGGTCCGTGGTGCGCCAGTTCACTGATATCGAACAGGTCAGAGGTCAAACGCGACATAATCTTACCGGTTTCGTGATTGTCATAAAACGAGAACGGCAGCCTTTGCAGATGACAGAACAGGTCGTTGCGCATTTGCTCCTGCATGCCGACGCCGATCATATGCCCGTAATATTGGACGAACCAGCGCAAAAGCATCCGAATGACGTACAGCCCGAAGACCAACAGCCCCGCCCACACGATCATGCGGTACTGTTTGTTGGGAATGAGGTCGTTGAGCATCGCTTTTGTGACAATCGGATAGACCATACCGATGGCAGAGATGAGCAGCGACGCCAGCATATCCAGGGAGAACAAACCTATATGCGGGCGGTAATAAGCCAAGAATCGCCGCAGCAAATGCTTTGACGGCTTGTATTCGGTGCCCTCTGTCAGGATTTTTTGTTTTTGTGCCATGTACCCTCTTTCTGAAAATCGGACCGTCTCAAGGGAGACTGTTTGTTGTTTGCCGTTTGCCTGTCGACGGTTACCTTTTTCGGTGCCAAACGGCAGCCGTGTGATGTATTATCGTGTTATAGTTATCGCGTTATTGATTGGCTTTGGAGTCGTTCTGCTCGTTTTCCGTATCGGCATCCGATTCGTCGTTATCGAGTGCGTCGTTCGACGCATCCGATTCGAGTGCATTCACGTTGATTAACGTATTTTTCTTGGCGCGGTTGCCGTTGCCGCTGCCGGACAGGCAAATCAGCAGCGTTAAAATAAGCCACCCCAGTGACGCGCAGATAATTTCCATCACGCCCTGGCGCAATGCCAAAATGGCAACGACGACAACGGTCATACCCAATGCGGCTGATAGGCGAACGGGATAATCCAACGGTTTTTTGCGGCGGTCAACGTACAGCACGAACGCACCGGCAGCATCGAACAATAACAGAATCCACCAAAGCGGGAAACCGAGGCCGGGAACGTCGTATGCCAAAGCATAAGTGGCGCTGCTGCGCAGACGCAACTGCAGCGT
Organism: Clostridiales bacterium UBA1770; assembly: GCA_002315325.1. Classification (GTDB taxonomy): domain Bacteria; phylum Bacillota; class Clostridia; order Oscillospirales; family CAG-272; genus UBA1770. The sequence goes on along the minus strand of DCGU01000052.1, from coordinate 34,527 downwards.
ACCGTCCTGTGTCAGTGTGAAATACTCGCCGTACAGGTTGGGCGTGTCTGTCAGTCTGTCGGTTACACCGCTGCCGACGCGATACACGCTTACGGACCCGTTGCCCTCATCTATCTTTTCCAATACGTCCTGCGGGACGGACAACAAAATGGTGACAACTTCGGACACGCGTGTGAGTTCGGTCACCGCACTGTCAACGCACTTGGAAAAGGTGATTTGGAAAAGCCAACCGATTTTCTGGCTGCCGGCGGCATTTTCCAGCGTTTCACGGAACGGCGCATCCTGTCCCAATTCTTTCATGGTCAGCAGCAGTTCCGGCACGGCATCGATTTCCCAGTCCCTTGCCGTAAGCCCTGCTTCGTGGAGCGTAACCTCACGGTTCAGCCACGACTGGGGCAAATCCAGTGCCAAAAGATTGAGCGTAGAATCGATATTTGCCGTAAAAACAGGCGAACTGCCGGACAGCATGACGGCACCGGATCCCTCGCCGTCCTTGACGTTGACAATACCGATATACAGACATCCGCCCGTTTTCACGTCGGTCACTTCCAGCGTGTAGGTGCCGTCGGGGATACCGATCAGGAGGACGGAGTCATTCAGGCCGGCGCCGACGGCCACGGGTTTCACGGCATAGACGGTACCGGCGCTTCTCAACTTCACCATCATCGAAACGTCGTCATCATTCGTGTTCAGCATACTGACGGCCGTCACACCGGCGGCAACGGTATTGTCTTTTTTGGAAACGGCATTAAACTGCGCGTAATAGACGGCATCGCCCGTGACGTCCTCGAGTGCGGGGAGCCAACCGGCAAACGCAAAGGAATACGCCGTCGTGCCGGCCTTTTGTCCGTCTTCCGGCATCAGGGGAGACCCGTAAACTTTGGTTTCGGTTTTATCAATCTCACCGTCACCGTCCGTGTCAAAAGAAATCGTATAGGAGCGGGGAGAGACGGAGAACTGCGCCGTATAAACGACGTCCGTGGTAACGGGATGAATCTCACTGTCCCAACCGATAAACTTGTACGTTTTGGCAACGTCGTCGGGGCGTGCGCCGTCGGCCGGCGGTGTCGGCGTTTCGCCGTATGCACAGGAAGTGCGTACGTCAACGGTTCCGTTCCCGTCCAAATCCCAGCCAACCATAAAGTCGGAGACGACACGGGTAAAGCGCGCCGTATAGGTCACGTCAACCGTGGCGGGGGCAAGCGCCTTATCCCAGCCGGCAAAATTGTACACGTACATACCTTCCCTTGCGCGGTACCCGTCGGCATGGGACGGCGTAGCACCGTACGCAACCACTTCACGTTCATCGACCGTGCCGTTACCGTCCAGGTCCCAGGACACCGTCACGTTGCCCTGGAGCTGCCAGTTACCGACCAGTGTACCCGTGCTTTTCAGGGTACCCAAGACTGTCAATATCACCGCGCTGTCGGGATTGCCGGCGGTCACGCCGCCCGGAATCAACACCGTAACACCGGCGGGGAACGTAACGGAAGCAGCGGGAACCCAGTCGTTCAAAATAACCAGCGTATCACCGGGGCCGGCATCGGCAACGGCAGCCTCCATCACCGCGTAATCCTGCCGCGCGCCGTCGGCAGATAGGATGGCGGCGGCCGTAAATTCATCTGCGGCGGCAGTCAACGTCGCAAAAGCCGCGATGATACAAATCAATAACACCAACAAAAGCGGCCGCATTCCTTTTTTGCCAAACGTTCTCATGACATTCTCCAATCTATTTTTTGCTGTATGATAAAGCCAATTATACACGATAAGTATAGCATAAAATAAAGGGGAATGCAACATTCCACCCAAAACGAAACAAACGTGAAGGCTCTTCTTTACAAAAAAAGGCGTTTGTGTTATACTTGATACGTTATTATTTTACGTCCATTTCGACAAAGAGAGGTATTTTATGCTGCTTTATAATTCCCTGACGCATAACCGTGAGGAATTCACTCCCCGCGACCCGCAAAACGTCACGATGTACACCTGCGGCCCGACGGTGTATCACTTTGCCCACATCGGCAATCTGCGTTCCTACGTTATGGAGGACGTACTGGAAAAATATCTCGGCTATATCGGTTACAACGTGCACCGCGTGATGAACGTCACCGACGTCGGCCACCTGACGAGTGACGGTGACACCGGCGAAGACAAGATGGTTAAGGGTGCCAAGCGCGAACACAAAACGGTCATGGAGATTGCGCAGTTCTACACCGACGCCTTCTTTTCCGACTGCAAAAAGCTCAATATCAAACGCCCCGAAATCGTTCAGCCGGCCACGGGCTGTATTGACGAGTTTATCAGCGCCGTACAGTCGCTGCTGGATAAAGGCTACGCTTATCTTGCCGGCGGCAACGTCTACTTTGATACGTCCAAACTGGAAAAATACTACGTCTTCAACGATTTTAAAGAAGAAGACCTGGAGGTCGGCGTGCGCGATGGCGTAGAGGCCGACGATAACAAGCGCAACAAGAACGACTTCGTGCTGTGGTTCACCAAATCCAAGTTTGAAGATCAGGCGCTCAAGTGGGATTCCCCCTGGGGCGTCGGCTATCCCGGCTGGCATATCGAATGCTCCTGCATCAGTATGAAATATCTGGGCGAATACCTGGATCTGCACTGCGGCGGTATCGACAACGCTTTCCCCCACCACACCAACGAAATTGCCCA
>DCGU01000052.1:30968-31760 GCA_002315325.1 Clostridiales bacterium UBA1770 | reverse complement strand
TGAGCAAATCCAAGGGTGAATTCCTGACGGTTTCCCTGTTGGAAGAAAAGGGCTACAACCCGCTGGTGTACCGTTTCTTCTGCCTGGGTTCCCACTATCGCAAGTCCCTGCTCTTCACCTGGGAAAACTTGGACAACGCCAAGGTTGCCTACGATAAATTGGTTGCCAAGCTTGCCGCCGTCCCCGAAACCGGTGACTTTGACGAAGCTGCCGCCAAGATTGCCCGCGACAAATTCCGTGCCGCCATGGACAACGACCTCAATACGTCACTCGGTGTCACTGCCCTGTACGACCTGCTCAAGCTTGACACCACGGGTGCCACCAAATGGGCGCTGATGGCCGAGTTCGACACGGTCCTGTCCGTCGGCATCTGCGACGCCGCCCGTGCCAAGGCAAAGGAACTCGCCGCACAGAAGGCCGCTGCGACCGTCGTTTATCCCGACGTAGCGCCCGAGTTGCTCGCACACGTCAAGGAACAGATTGAAGCACGCAAGGCCGCCAAGGCCAATAAGGATTATGCCGAGGCAGACCGCATCCGCGCCGTGCTCCTGGCAGAAGGCATCACGCTGGTCGATACCAAGGACGGCACGACGTTTACCGTGAATGCCTGATTGACGTTTTCATTTTTATCGCAGCCGTTGCAAAACGCGTCAAACGAAATAAAGTGTATTTGTATAATTCCCTTCCACCGGAAAATGCCGTTTACGTACAAGTACACTTTATTGCCGCTAATAAAAAAAGCAGTCGACGAATCGACTGCTTTTTTATTGGCGGAGAAGAGGTGATTTGAAC
>DCGU01000052.1:0-30915 GCA_002315325.1 Clostridiales bacterium UBA1770 | reverse complement strand
TCTTCGGCCACTTGAGTACTTCTCCCTGTCAAGCTGCTTATCCGCAACCTGTGCCGCCGGCGCTACCCGATACGGCGTGTTATATTATAAACGAGATGCGCCCCGTTGTCAAGCGTTTTTTGCGCTTTTACGGCAAACGGGGCGTAGTACGTGCATATTATTTTAGAATTCGTCATTTAGCGGTCACGCACCCCGGAACGTGTGTCCGACAAAAGCAGACACAATCTTTCCATCAGCGGGCAAGTAAGCCACTTCATCCTATGGTGTGAATATGTTTCCACGCGGGTTAAAATAAGGCATTAGTTAACAATGAACTCCTTCCACCGCTGCGCGGTCCCCCTCCCCCACACGGAGGAGGCTTGGCCCAATCGTTTCTGCCATAGTTGCAATGACATTTTGAAATAATCCTTTCACTCGTCATAAGAAAGGATGAGGCTTATCGCCTGATGTCACTTCTCCATGTGGCAGAGCACGCTTCACGTTTGCACGGCAAACGCTTCACTTGCCGCGCAGTGTCACTGTGCGACACTGCGCCACAGCGTATCGGCGTAAATTCTGACGTAAAAATCGTTCGGGTGGTTGATGTTGTTGCCCGTGGTGTCGCGGAACAGTTTGCGTTTTAGGATGGCCAGGCTGGTGGAGCGCATGCGGCAGACGTTACAGGGGATGCCCGCTGCACGGAAGTGTGCGGCGGCACAGAGATACGCCGCCTCCTGCAGTTCCTGGTTGCCGTACCAGCCGTTGATGGCCTCGGGGTTGGGCACCATAGTTGCCAGCAGCACGACGGATACGTCGGGGGCCTGCTGTACCACGCGCATCACCGTAATGCGCTGGTTATCGCAAATGGTATCGATATCGCGGCCGCCGTCATTCATGCCGTATCCGTATACGAACAGGTCGCAGCCGTATTTGTCGACGTAGGGTCTGATATACGTGTCGTATTCGTCCACACCGTGCTTCGAGTTCCAGCCGCCGACTGCCGTGTTGATATAGGTTATCGTGCCGCGCGTACCTGCCTCATCGGCGGGGACGGGCGGCGTATTTTCGGGTTCACCCTTGATATACCGAATGCCGTACCCGTAGGTGCGCGCCAATTTTTCGGTAAACAAAATGGGATACGTGGGCAGATACTCTGTTCCCCGGTCGGTCAAACTCGTGGCACTCCAGCCATACGTAATGCTGTCGCCGTGGAACAGAATCGTGACGTCCTGCCCGGCTTCCAGCTTTTTCAAAAACTTTTCGTAGTATTGGGCGCCGCCGGGCTGCAAAAAGCCCGTCCACGTATCGCTGTGCGTATAGGTGACGGCAATTTGCCATTTGAGCATGGTGTCGCCCTCGCCCCAATAGGTATAGCGTTCCTCGCCGTTATATTTACACTTCAGAAAGGATTGATCGTCGGCACCGTAGAACACCTCTGCCGTAATCACGGGAATCGACCCGCCCGGCAGGCAGACAATCTGTCCGTCCTCCACGGCGTAGTCAACGCCCTCGGTGTACGTCGTTTGGCCGTCGGAGGATTTTACCGACAGGACACGGTCGATTTGATACAAAAGCGGGCGCTTTTCGCCGGCTTCCAAAAACATGATTGCTTCATTATAAACGGTGTCGCCTTCGAACACCGACTGCGTCAGTTCTGCCCACCGTGCTGCGGATAACGGTTTCATATTTGCCATAACGTTTTCACTCTTTCTTTTTTGCCGCATTTGGGGAGCGGCTTTTTTATTATCATTATCATAATAGCGGCGGCCCTTAATGTCAACACTTTTCTCTTTTCATTTATACCAAATTGTGATACAATAACTTGACTGAATTTTTCTTGGGAGGTTATTATGCAAATTTCCGATATCGACTCCAATTTTAGAATTGAAACCAAACTGGATCTGAAAGACGTGCAATGGCACGACCCCTGCAAAGAGCCCTTCCGTCTGTACGGCGTAACCGCTCCCAACCCGGACGAGGGCGACGTCTACCGCCGCTGCCCCAAGGCCATTGCCGACAACACCAATGACGGCGTCGCTTTCCTGGCCACCTGCACTGCCGGCGGACGCGTTCGCTTTACCACCGATTCCCCCTACGTTGCTCTGCACGCCATCCTGCCTGAAAGGCGCACTTTTGTGCATATGGCGCCAACGGGCACCAGCGGCTTTGCTCTGTACGTCTACGAGGGCGGCGAACAGCACTATTCCGGCACGTATATGCCCAACGAAAAGGAATTTGAGGGCGTCTATTATTTGGGTGACCGCCGCAAACGTGACTGCGTCATTTATATGCCGCTGTACAACGACGTTTCCCGCTTCTATATCGGTTTGTCCGAAGGCAGTACGATTGAACTGTCCCCCGAATATACCATTGCAAAACCCGTCGTCTATTACGGTTCCTCCATTACCCAGGGGGGATGCGCGTCCAAGCCGAGCTCCGACTATATCAGTCTTGTCTCCCGTGCGCTGGACTGCAACTATATCAACCTGGGCTTCTCCGGTTCGGGCAAGGGTGAACAAATCATGGCGGACTACATCGCCTCGCTGGATATGTCGGCCTTTGTCCTGGACTACGACCACAATGCCCCGAACGTCGAACACCTGGAAAAAACACATTATCCGTTCTATAAAACCGTGCGCGACGCTCATCCCGACGTACCGATTATCATGATGTCACGTCCCGATAACGCCTACAGCGGTGACTCCGTTGCCCGTCTCGGCGTTATTATGGACACCTACCGCCGCGCTGTGAAAGAGGGCGACAAAAACGTCTTCGTCATCGACGGCGGCACCTTCTACGGCGATGCCCCCCGCTGCGACGCATCCGTCGACGGCTGCCATCCCACCGACCTGGGCTTCTACTTTATGGCCAAGACCCTGACGCCGATTCTGGCCCGCGCCCTGCATTTGAGATAAAGGACGAGGAGACGGGGGAGAACGCGCTTCTTTTAAAAAAGAAGCTGCAAGAAACCGAGACACGAGGGAGCGCGCTTCTTTTGGAAAAGAAGCTGCAAGAAAACTTTTTTGACAAGATATAGTAATTGTGAGGTAATACGTTATGTTGGATTTAAATATTGACGTAAATGAAAGACCACTGGACCGGTTTCCCGTCGCAAACGGCGGTATGACTGCCATCTTCCGCACCATCGCCTGCGTGGGCGATTCCCTGTCCTCCGGTGAGTTTGAAGCCGAGGATGAAAACGGCAAAAGGTCCTACCATGATATGTTCGAGTACTCCTGGGGCCAGTTCATCGGCCGTGCCTGCGGTGCCAAGGTCTACAATTTCTCCCGCGGCGGTATGACCGCCAATGAGTACCTCAACTCCTATGCCAACCTCAAGGGCTTCTGGGACCCCGAAAAGGCAGCCCAAGCCTACATCATCGCCCTTGGTGTCAACGACATCGTCAACTGCAAAGGACAGGCCGGGGTCAAAGAGGACGTCAATCTCGAAAAACCGGAGGAGAGCGCCAACACGCTGTGCGGCAGCATCGGCCGCATTATCCTGCGCTACAAGTCCATCGCACCGCACGCCAAATTCTTCTTGGTGACCATGCCCAACCACGGTGGTTCCTGGGGTGAATGGGGTGATACGTGCGCGCGTGAGCAGGCACGAGCTATGTACGAGTTGGCAGACTTATTCCCCAACACCTACGTGCTGGATATGTACCAATACGGTCCCGTATACAACAAGGAATTCTTTGCCAAGTATTCCCTCTTGGGCCATCTCAACGCCGCCGGCTACCTGCTGACGGCACAGATGTACGCGACCTACATCGACTGGATTATCCGCCACAATTTGGAGGATTTCACGCAGGTGGGACTCATTAATACGCCTTGGTATATGCCCAAGTTGGACAAAAATCTATAAGTTTTTGTAGGGCGGGGGTTTAGCTCCCGCCGAAAAAGGCGCCGACCATCGTATGACGGGGGTTTATCCCCCGCCGAAATCCCGCCGAAAAATCCCCGCCGCTTCGTTCTGAAGCGGCGGGGATTTGTTTGTTTCGCTTTTTAATTTTTGGCCATTCTTTCCATCACTTTTTCAAACGCCTGCGCCAAAACGCTTGCGGCGTCGTCACCGACGGAATTGGTCTCCTCGTAATGATGGTGATACAGGTTCTTATCTTCCTCATCGGTATCGGCGCGTTTGATATAGGGCAATTTGTCGTCCAAAACGAAGGTGGACGTCGTGACGAAATAGCCCAGGGAATCGTTACACAGCCCGCATGCCCACAGGTGATCCGCACCGTACGCAACGGCAATCTGCCGCAGGGACAAAAGTCCGTCGTCCGTCAGCGCGTCGCCGCTGACCAGTTCCGGGAAGGGTTCACCCGGCAGCAGCGCCAACGTGACGCTGTCCAACCGCAGGGCACCGACCTCGGTCACAACGCCGTAGCCGGTATCGCTCTTGCAGCGGCACACGTTTGCATCAAAAATACCCAGGAATTTATAATACATATACAGGGTATTGTCCATCGGCACGACCGCTGTCGTACTTGACAGGGCAAAATCAGGGGCCAGCTCTTTTTCTGCCGTAACGGAAAGCACCGCGGCAGACAGACGACTGCCTGTTTCGTCGCGGTTTTTGACGGCGTCAAAATTGCCGGTTTCGTCAAAACAATCAGCATATTCGGGCGTTTTAATCAGCCCGCCGACGGCACCCTGGATAAACAGCACGTCATCCCCCGTGGCAGCCGACACAAGGTCGCACATCACTCCGGGATAGTCACGGCTGATTTGCCGATTATCGCCGCGCAGCGATTCGGCGTGCGCCGCAAAATTAACCAGGCGAATGCCGTTTTGCGCGGCATCGTTCGGGACGAATCGTACTTGGTGAATTTGGTTATCGTACACGTACGGGTAGCGGGAATCCTCCTGCACGTCGTTAACCGTTATACTTGACGCATATAATTTGCCGGCGCTGCGGTCATTATAGGCGGCCTGTGCCGCCTGCTTACACGCCAAAATCAGACCATCCATAAACGTGTCGTTTTTACCGTCGACGGCGATAGGCCCCCACATACCCATGGTATCGACACCGGCGTGGGTATGGGTGGAAAAGACCTGCACGCTCGCGCAGCCGGTAATACCGCAGAAGGGTGCCAGGGCTTTACGGATTTCGGCAACGGTGCCGGACAACAGGCCAATACAGTCAACGCTCAAAAGCAGGATGCCGCGGTCACCGGTATCCAGCCACAGGGCGGATACGCGCTGCTCGTCAAGAATCCCTTCTGCTTCCCAACCGGTGTGATACCCTGCCAAATACAACGTTTCATCCGCAGGATAGGTCAGTGGAACCGAAGCAAATCCGGCGTACCAAACGTCGCCCGATTCATGCAGGTACGTTGTCTTTTTCTCCGTAATAAACGGGCTGATAAACGACAATACCGACGTAACCGCCAGCACTGTCAGCAAAAGGCACAACGCTTTTATGGGTGTCAGGCCGCGGTGCTCCCGCGTCCCGACGGTTCTTCTGTTTTTCACGGTGCGTCACCTCCGTCAAAGCGCATCGGCCAAACCGTTCTGCAGTCCCTGCAAAAGGGAGAACAAAACGCGGCCGAAAGCGACGTCGTTAACGTTCACGAGCAGCAAACAGGACAAAAACCACACCATCCACAGCAAAATGCCGACGGCAACCGCCGTTTTCTTTTTGCCCGCATCCCGCAGCCAACACACGCCCAGTGCGCACAACAGGGATACCAGCACGGCAAAGGGAATGGGACCCCAGAGCGGTGCGTGCCGCAGGGCGGCAAACACGTCGGCAAAATCGGTTTGTCCGACGGCAGCCAAAATGCGCCACAGGTTTTTTATGACAAGTACTGCCGCTGCCGGTCCCGTCACCGTATATAACGCGGTCAACAGTGCGATGCGGCGGTGGTCGCGCCGCAGGGCCGCCTGCAGGCGGTCAAATTTATATCGATGCATAACGATGTCTTTTTCCGTTTTATTTGACCGTTACGATTTCACGGACGTCCTTGCGGGGACGCAGTTCGGGTGCAGCAGCGGCACGGCCGACGGCAATAACGGCCATGATTTCCTGACTGTCGGGAATACCGAAATACTGCCGCAGACCCTGTGCGTCGTGCAGACCCATAATTAAGGTATCGTAACCGCAATCCTTGGCCGCCAATACGAAATAGGCATCGATGAGGCCCAGGTCAAAGGCCCCCCATTCGTCGCCGTTTTCGATTGTACAGGGCATGTTGCCGGCAAAACCGGAGACACCCTTTTCAAACGCCGTCACGACGTAGGCGCCGGCGTTCTTCGTGCTGTTCTGATTGTAATCGGGCAGATAGTGCCGAACGGCCTGTACGGCATCGGGCGACAGGGCGGCATAAAAGTGCGCCGTCTCGGAGTTTTTCCAGGACGGTGCCATGCGTGCCTGTTGCATCATCGCCGTCAGTTCCTCGGCCGTGGGGGCATTCCCCGGGGCAAAATCGCGGCAGGAACGCCGCGCGTTAATGAGTTCACTGTAATCCATAGATTGGTACCTCGGCTTTTCGTTTGAAAAGATTATAATACGCAACGCGGGGAAAAGCAAGGGGAACGCGGCACTTTATCGAAATACGCGGGAATAATTGACACAACAACAGCATTTGTGATAAAATAATATATCTATTTTTAATTAGAAAATAAATTTATCTTTTTTATACAGGAGACGCGTTATGGCAAATTACGATCACAAAGTCATCGAGCCCAAGTGGCAAAAATACTGGGCCGACCACGAAACGTTTAAAACCGACGTATGGGACTTCTCCAAGCCTAAATTCTACGCATTGGATATGTTCCCCTACCCGTCCGGTGTCGGTCTGCACGCCGGTCACCCGGAGGGCTACACCGCCACGGATATCACCGCGCGTATGAAGCGTATGCAGGGCTACAACGTGCTGCACCCGATGGGCTACGATGCCTTCGGTCTGCCCGCCGAAATGTACGCCGTCAAGACCGGCAACCATCCCGGCACCTTCACACAGAAGAACATTGACTATTTCTCCAACCAGCTCAAAGAACTGGGCTTTGACTACGACTGGTCCCGCGTGATTTCCACCGCCGATCCCGATTTCTACAAATGGACGCAGTGGATTTTCAAACAGTTGTATTTGGACGGCTACGCCAAGTGCGTGGATATGCCCGTCAACTGGTGTGAGGAACTGGGCACCGTACTGTCCAACGACGAAATCATCGACGGCAAGTCCGAGCGCGGCGGTTATCCCGTCGTCCGCAAGAACATGAAGCAGTGGGTCATCGACCAGCCCGCCTTTGCCGAAAAACTGCTGGAGGGCCTGGACAAAATCGACTGGCCCGAATCCACCAAGCAGATGCAGCGCAACTGGATCGGCAAATCCACCGGCGTGGAAGTGAAATTCCAAATCGTCGGCGGCGGTGAATTCAGCATCTTCACCACCTGTATTGAAACCATCTACGGTATCACCTTTATGGTGCTGGCACCCGAGGGCGACGTCGTTAAATCCCTGCTGCCCCGCGTACAGAACCGCGAGGAAGTACAGGCCTACATCGACGCCACGGCCGCCAAGAGTGAAATGGACCGTACCGAACTCAACAAGACCAAGTCCGGCTGCGAGCTCAAGGGCGTGACCTGTATCAACCCCGTCAACGGCAAGGAAGTCCGCATGTTCATCGGCGACTTCGTACTGGCCGGTTACGGTACCGGCGCCGTTATGGCCGTGCCGACGCACGACCAGCGTGACTTTGAGTACGCACAGGTGCACGGCATCGACCTCATCCAGGTCATCGACGGCGACGGCGAAAAACTGAAGCACGTCGACGTATCCGAGCACGCCTTTGAAAAGGGCGACTACCTGGGCAAAGGCTATCGCCTGATTAATTCCGAGGAATTCACGGGGCTGACCGTCGAGGAAGCCAAGGAAGCCATCACGCAGAAATTGGAAAAGATGGGCGTGGCCAAGCGCACCGTCAACTACCACTTCCGCGAATGGATTTTTGCCCGTCAGCGTTACTGGGGCGAACCCGTACCGGTTGTCTTCTGTGAGGACGGCAAGATTCACGTGCTGGCCGACGAGGAACTGCCGCTGGTACTGCCCGAATTGGACGACTACAAGGGCCGCGGCGGCAAAGCACCGCTGGAGAATGCCGAAGAGTGGAAGCACTACGATAAGGACGGCGTCAAGGGTCTGCGTGAAACGTCCACGATGCCCGGTTCCGCCGGTTCCTCCTGGTACTACCTGCGCTATATCGACCCGCACAACGATAAGACCTTCTGTGACCCCGAATTGGCCAAGCACTGGATGCCCGTCGACCTGTATATCGGCGGTCCGGAGCACGCCGTGGGCCATTTGATGTATTCCCGTATTTGGAACCACTACCTGTACGACAAGGGCCTGGTTTCCACCGAAGAGCCCTTCAAAAAGCTGGTGCACCAGGGTATGATTCTGGGTGCCAACGGCATCAAGATGGGCAAGCGCTTCCCCGAATTCGTCGTCAACCCCAGCGATATCGTGCGCGATTACGGTGCCGACACGCTGCGTCTGTATGAAATGTTCATGGGCCCGCTGGAAGTCTCCAAGCCCTGGAGCCAGTCCGGCGTCGAGGGTGCCCGCAAGTTCTTGACCCGTGTTTGGAACTTCTTCACCGAGCCCGCCAATATCGACGAGTCCGCGCGCAGCGAACTGGAAAAGATTTACCACCGCACCGTGAAAAAGGTGACGAGCGACTTCGAGCAGCTCGGCTTTAACACCGCCATTTCCCAGATGATGATTTTCGTCAACGCCTGCTACAAGGCCGGCAAGTGCCCCCGCGAATACGCCGAGGGCTTCGTCAAGATGATCTCCCCCATCGCGCCCCATATCGGTGAGGAAATGTGGCAGATGCTGGGTCACGACAACACCATCGCCTACGAATCCTGGCCGACTTACGACGAAGCAAAGACCATCGACGATGAAGTTGAAGTCGTCGTGCAGGTCAACGGCAAGGTCCGTGCCCGCCTGATGCTGCCCAAGGATGCCGAGCAGGCCGACGTTCGCGACCAAGTGTTCGCCGACGAATCCGTCGCCGCCAACGTGGAAGGCAAGACGGTGGTCAAGGAAATCTACGTTAAGGGTAAAATTTATAATATTGTTGTAAAATGAACGGCAAAAAAAGGTTAGATCGGAAAAGCAAGTAGAATTTGTTTTGGTTTTGTTCACATATCACATGCAACAGGTCTCAATTCTTTTTTTCGTTTGGATAAATAACGTGAAAAGAACGGCTTTTCCTATCGCCGATTTCCCCCCTCGCAGTACGTAGGTACAGCTCACGGGGGGAAGATCGACGATTCTACCTCTTTTTTTCCCTGTTCATTCGCATATGGTCCCTTTTCACCTTTTTATTCTCACGTTAAGGTATCAAATGAAAAACAATCACATCGATTTCACACAGGGGAAGATTCTCCCCTCGCTGTTAAAATTCATTCTGCCCGTGTTGGACGCCCTGATTTTGCAGGCGGCCTACGGTGCCGTGGACCTTTTGGTCATCGGCCGCTTCCACCCGCAGAGCGTCGGTGCCGTCGGCACCGGCACCAACGTTATGCACTTTGCCACCGTCGTGATTGCGGCGCTGACCACGGGTGCGACCGTCATCATCGGGCAGCACATCGGCGAAAACAATGCCGAGGCCGCCGGTGATGCGACCGGTACCTCCATCGTGCTCTTTGCCGTGTTCGGCGTCGTGCTGACTGTTATTTTGGAAGTGTTCGCCCGTCCCTTCACGCTGCTCTTGCAGATTGAGGGCGAGGAAGCCATTGCCGAGTGCGTGCGGTACGTCCGCATTTGCGGGGCCGGTGTTTTAATCATCACGGCGTACAACGTCATCAGCGGTATTTTGCGCGGGACGGGCAACGCCAATCTGCCCCTGCTCTTCGTCGCCATCGCCTGCGTTGTCAACGTGGTCGGCGATATCATTTTGGTGGGTCCCTGCGATATGGGTGCCGCCGGTGCGGCCGTTGCCACCATTGCGGCGCAGGGTGTTTCGGTCATCATTTCACTGCTTGTGTTAAAGCACCGCAAGCTGCCCATCGTTTTTAATGCCCGCAAAATTAAGATTTTCAAAGTGGAACTCAACAAAATACTGGCTGTCGGCGGACCGATTGCCCTGCAGGATTTCACCGTGCAAATCTCCTTTATGGTGGTGTGCGGTGTGGCCAACGGCATCGGTACGGCCGGCTATGCCGCCGCGTCCTATGCCATTGCGCAAAAGGTCGTCTCCTTCGTGATGCTGATTCCCTCGGCGTTGTCGCAAAGCGTTTCGGCTTTCGTAGCGCAGAACACGGGTGCGAATCAACCCGCGCGTGCCCGCCGCGGTATGCGCCTTTCTATTCTGTGCGGTATGGCCATCGGCGTCTTCGTTTGCCTGTTCGCCTTTTTGCGCGGTGACGTGATTTGCCGTTTGTTCCTATCAAGTAACACGACGGCATTGGATACATCTGCCGTGATTGCCGGTGCCTTCGATTACCTGCGCGGCTTTGCACCCGACTGTATTTTGACCTGCGTATTGTTTTCCTGCATCGGTTTCTTCAACGGCTGCGGCAAATCGCTGCCGGTGATGATTCAGGGGATTTCGTCGGCTTTTTTGTTCCGCATCCCCGCCTGCATTTTGCTCTCCCGCCTGGAAACGGCACATCTTTCTCCGCTGTTTTTCGTCGGATTGGCCACGCCGCTGACGACCGTATACGGCATTATCTTCTTTCTGATTTCCCTGCGGATATACGACAAAAAGCAGAAAAGGATTTCTGTCCCGACGCGCGCATAAGAAGGTACGCGCTGCGTCGTTTTCCCTTACCTATTCACTCTTCACTTTTCGTTCTTCGCTCCCCGCTCCTCGCTATTTGCTATTTGCTATTCGCTATTTGCTATTCGCTATTCGCTCTTAACTCTTCACTCTTAACTGTTAACTCATTTCGGGGGTATTTCCCATGGCACACGTCAAACGCCGCACTCGCCGCTTCTTATTCATACTCTTCGTCGTAATCACGGCCCTTCTCGCCGTGTTTATTGAAGCGCGCATTCCCAAGCGGCGGTGCTCCAACCCCTATTCCTCCCTGGCCGTTCGCGGGGAAAACCGCGACGCCCTGCAGTCCCTGGAACGTGTGGACACCGACGGATACCTGTACGAAATCACCTTTGCAGGCGATTTTGAAGACGATGCCCCGCGGCTGATTTTGTGGCTGCTGAAACTCGTGCGCGCGCGCGGCTGTACGGCCTTTGCCGCACAGACACAATACGGCACAACCGCCGTGGCGCGCAATTACGATTTCCCGCATTATGATGAAAACGGCGAACGCGATGCCGTGTTGGTCGCCGTACACTGTCAGCCGGACGGCAAATACGCCTCGGTCGGCACGGCGGACGCCTTTCTGTTGGCGGAGGCCGGTAAAGATATGACGCACGGCGTCCTTGACGACGGCAGGAGCGATAATTCCCTGCTCTGCATGCTGCCCTATATGTGCGTGGACGGCATCAATGAAAAAGGATTTTGCGTCAGTGTCGAGTATATACCGTTGAAGGACGGCGAATCGCCCGTCAACCAAAACGAGCGTGGTAAGTAACGCGTCGTCGTCACGCAGCTCGTGCGCATGTTGTTAGACAACTGCGCGACGGTGGAAGAGGCGGAAACACTGGCCGCCTCTGTCAACCTGGTCAATACCGCGGGGAACGACTACCATTTGCTCGTTGCTGATGCCGCCGGCACCAGCGCCGTATTCGAATGGCGCAATAACACGTTTGCGGCGGTTGATACCGAAATTGCTACCAATTTTTACGTGGGTTCCGACGACGCTGCCGACTTTTTTGAAGAGGGCGAAGCCAAGGAAGCCTATCCCGGCGCGGCGGATACAAAAACCGCCTACCGTTACGGGTTCGGCTACGGTTATGAACGGTTCAATATCGTTGCCCGGGCACTTGACGAATGCACCCGTGCCGCAAACGGCCGTGCCGTTCTGACGGAAGAAAAAATACTGTCCGTACTGGCCGATACGCGGCAGGACGGCGGTAACGGCACGTACGGCTCGTTTACGCAATGTACCACCCTGTTTGATTTGGACGAATGCACAATGGTGCTCCGCCCCCTGCCTACCTATGAAAACGCCTACGGTTTCGGCGTCACCGAGTGACGGCGTATCCGTTTTATGATATTAAACTGTAAGGAGGACCGTGCCCATGGCAAACGAAAATAAAACGGCCGCTTTGTTGTGCCCCGTCTGTCACGCGGCACTGTCGCTCACGCCCGACGGCAAGAGTTTCAAGTGCCAAAGCGGCCATTGCTACGACGTGGCCAAAAGCGGCTACGTCAATCTCCTGCCGCCCGAAGGACACGGCCGGCACGGGGACGACAAATTGATGGTCAATGCCCGCACGGCCTTTTTGGACCGCGGGTTCTACAATCCCCTGGCCGATACCGTGGCGGCACAGGCCGTCAAATATGCGCCGCAGGGGGCCGTCACGCTGGTTGACGCCGGCTGCGGGGAGGGCAAATACACCGCAGACGTCACCCGCCTGCTGCGTGAGAACGGCCGCGCCGTTGACGCCATCGGCATCGACATTTCCAAGGAAGCGCTGCGCGCTGCCGAGCGCCGTTTGCCGCAGCTGCGGGCTGTGGCCGCCGGCACCAACGCCATGCCGCTGGAAGACGGTGCCGCCGCCGTTTTGCTCAATATCTTTTCGCCCTTTTTTGCCGAGGAGTTTGCCCGCGTGCTGGGACAGGACGGCGTGCTGATCCGCGTCATTCCCGGTGAGCGCCACCTGTGGGAACTCAAGGCCATCGTATACGACGTGCCGCGGGAGAACGCCGTGCCGGATTTGTCGGCACAGGGTTTAGCGGTTGTCGATACGATACCGCTGACCTACACGGTCACGCTGCCCACGCATGACGATATCATGAACCTGTTTATGATGACGCCGTATTATTACAAAACCGGCATTGCCGACCAAGCCAAAACAAAAGATTTGGAAACGCTCAACGTGACGTTTTCGTTCATCGTTGTTGTCTATAAAAAAGTATCGTGAGAGGAGACCGCCAACCCATGCGATTACACAACACCGTTTCCGATGCGCTTGCCGCACGGATGGAACAGGAAAAGGCAGACGGCTCGTTTTTAAAACTTGCCACCCCGGATGCCGCCGCACTGCGCCGTTTTGACGTGCCGGAGGACAAAGGGACGATTTGGCGCCCCGCTTTTGTGCGCGACATTGATAAAATTATGCACTGCCCTTTCTATAACCGTTACGCCGACAAAACGCAGGTGTTCTCCTTTTATAAAAGCGACGACATCACGCACCGCGGCCTGCACGTACAGCTCGTGTCGCGTATTGCACGTACCATCGGTGCTGCGCTCAACCTGAACACCGACCTCATCGAGGCTATGGCATTGGGCCACGACATCGGGCATACGCCCTTCGGTCACGGCGGCGAAAAGGCGCTGGACACGCTGTATAACGCCCACACGGGCCGTCATTTCAGCCACAATATTCAGTCCGTACGCGTATTGGATAAGATTTACCCCTATAACTTGAGCCTGCAGACGCTGTCCGGTATTGCCGGGCACGACGGCGAAACGGAACGGGAGGAAATGCACCCCCTGCCCCTGACCGGCTTTGCCGATTTTGACGCCCGCATCGAGGCCGCCACGATGGATAAACACCATATGGCCGGCGTCGCCCCCTCCACGCTGGAGGGCTGCGTCGTGCGCTATGCCGACCTGCTGGCCTACATCGGCAAGGACCGCCAGGACGCCGAACGTGCCGGCATGGTGTCCATGGACACCTTCTATCACGGCACCATCGGGTCCAATAACTCCGAAATCATCAATAATTTGATGGTCAATATCATTGAAAACAGCTACGGCAAGCCGTATATTAAAATGGACGCCGAGCATTTTGATGCCCTGCGCCGTGCCAAAAACGAAAACTACGCTATGATATACGAATACCGCGACAGGACCAGTAATCTGAAGGATATCATCCTGCCCTTGATGTCGGATATTTACGAAACGCTGCTGGCAGACCTGGTCGCCGGCAAAAAGGATTCGCCCATCTTCACGGGGCATATCGATTACGTCAACTGGTCGCATCCGCAGGGCACCGCACCCTACGAAATCGACGAACCCAACCAGATTGTCGTCGACTACATCGCCAGCATGACGGACGACTATTTCGTTGATTTGTACCGCCATCTGTTCCCGGGCCGCGAGCCGGATATCCAATACGTTGGGTATTTTGAGACGGAAGTCCCCGACAGACACTGACCGTGTCTGCGGGGACCGGGATTGCGATAGCAAGACCGGAGACTTTGCCGCAGGCAAAGTATGCAGGATGCTGAAAGCAGACCGGGAGGATTTCTTTGCCAAAGGGTTGAACCTAAAAAGCCTGCCTCGTGTAAGAGGTATATCCCTTCGGGGGACGCAGGGGGACCACCGTAGGTGGTGGAAGGATTGTCTTCCTGCAGGTCTATCACAAATACGTTGAGGTTACGATATGGATAGAAAACATAACCCGGCGATTACGCACTTAGCAATGCAATTGCGTCATAATATGACCAAAGAAGAACGTCATCTGTGGTATGATTTCCTTCGTGACTATCCGGTAAAATTTACCCGCCAAAAAGTCATGGGTAAATACATCGCTGACTTTTACAGTCCAAAGGCAAAAGTCGTTTTGGAAATCGACGGTTCTCAGCATTACATCGAAATCGGTATTGAAAAAGATACCGAACGAACCGCATATTTGGAGCAATTCGGTGTTGTGGTTGTCCGCATTGCAAATAACCAAGTTAACAATAATTTTCAAGGCGTTTGTTTGTTCATTCAGATGATTGTGAATGAGCGAATCAATGCAAGTGAAGCGAAATCATAAAAACGGGGAGACGACAATCCTTCCACCGCTAACGCGGTCCCCCTGTGGTGCACGCCGTGCGCCAAATGAAGTCGCCCTACGGGCTAATGAAGGAATGAAGATGCTACGCAAATGAAGAAATGTAAATTGGAGAACGAGAGAAGCAAGGCGACTTCGCTTCATGCGAGCGAGTAAACGAGCGAGTGCTTCATGGCGGCTTTGCCGCTGCTTCATGCGAGCGTAGCGAGTGCTTCATTTGTGCCAGAGGGCCTTCTACACGAGGCGGGCTTGGCGTGAGCTTTTTCTCAGCGGTTGAAAGCACGCTTTATTCAATAATGAACAGAGCGGTTTTGAAAAAACGCCTTCCCATCCCCCTGCAAAAGCAAAAAGGCGGGATTGCTCCCGCCTTTGATTGCTTTTTCATAACGCAAACGCTTGCGCGTTTTCGCTTATTTCTCAATTTCTTCTTCGTCGGCGACGGCGTCGATTTCCTCGTCGTCAAGTTCGTCGTCCGGTTCGATTTCATCGTCTTCTTCCACCGGCTCGTTGAGCAGACAGTACTTGCTGTACAGGCGAACTGCCACGGCGACAACGGCGATGATACCGGCAAAAATCGCAGCGATAATCGCCAGCGTTCTGCCCAGGGATGATTTATTTTCGTTCATATTCAAATACCGCCTTTCATCGTGTTATTTTCTATTATTAGTATATCACAAGATGGAACGATGTCAATGAATAAATTGTGAAATATTCCCGTATTTTCGTGAAAAAAGCTTTTTCCCATATACAGTCAATTATTAAATTCAGAAGTTTATCGATAAATTCGTTTTTTCGGCAGCTTTGCCGCCGAAAAAACACCTTTGTGACGAGCAAAGCGAGTCCGCGAGCCGAGGGGATCTTCAAAAATCTTTGATTTTTGAGAGCGGCGATAAGCGCGCGTAACCCCGCAACGCGGGTTCCAATTGGAAAACACAGTTTTCCAATTGATTTAAAAGGAGGTACCGGCCATGCAGTGGTCTTTCAATACGCTTGGCGCCCGGCTACTTGCCTGCGGGGCCGTAACCGACGCGGATGACGCCGCAGCCGAGGCGCGCCTTTTGCTGGAAACCTTTGCCGGTGCCTCATCGGCATTGTTAACGCTTGACCGCGCCCGCCTCTATGAAAGCGCTGCCCTGGACGACGCCGTTGCACGGCGGCAGGCGCACGAACCGCTGGCCTATATCGTCGGCAAACGCGGCTTTTGGCGGGACGAGTTTATCGTGACGCACGACACGCTCATTCCCCGCCCGGATACCGAGACGCTGGTCGAGATTGCCGTACAGCGCCTGCCGAAGAACGGGCATTTTGCCGACCTGTGCACCGGCACCGGCTGCGTGGGCCTTTCCGTTTTGCGGGAACGCCCGGACCTGACTGTGACGCTGATTGATTTGTATCCCGCCGCACTCGACGTGGCACGCCGCAATGCCGAAGCGTTGAGCCTATCCGACCGCGTGACAATCATGCAGGCAGACGCGCTGGATTTAGAGGCGTTGAAAAAGGCGGGAGCCCCCTGGGACGGCATCACCTGTAACCCGCCGTATATTGAAAGTAACGTCGTCCCTTCGCTGTCACCAGAGGTGCAGAACGAACCGCACACGGCGCTTGACGGCGGCGCCGACGGGCTGGATTTTTACAGGCGTTTGATCGGCTTTGCCGCGCAAATCGTGACGCACGGTGCACCCCTGCTGTTTGAAATCGGCTATAACCAGGGGCAAACTGTCCCCGATATCGCACGCGCACGGGGATATGATTGTAAAGTGATCAAAGACTATGGCGGGAATGATAGGGTTGCAGAAATTGTTACGAAGTGACAATCTCTGCAACGGGGATATGATCCGCTGACGGCGGAGCATGGGGATTGCATTAGCAAGCCCTAAAGCAGGCCGTCGTTCTCAAAGGCTCCCTCGGGGAGGGAGCTGGATTTGCGTTAGCAAAGCCTGAAGGAGTTCTCCTCGTTCCTTTCCGTGGCAATGAACCTAAAAAGGCCGCCTTGTGTAAAGGGGGCTGGCGCCGTAGGCGACTGAGGGATTGTACCCCGAACGATTACGCAAGACAATCGGCAGACGTGGGATTGTGC
The DNA here is from genome assembly GCA_002315325.1 of Clostridiales bacterium UBA1770. GTDB lineage: Bacteria > Bacillota > Clostridia > Oscillospirales > CAG-272 > UBA1770. The sequence goes on along the minus strand of DCGU01000052.1, from coordinate 13,984 downwards.
AGCAAGCCCGAGGGGGTCTCTCTTCCGTGATGATGAAATTCAAAGGCTCCCTCCGGGAGGGAGCTGTCACACATAGTGTGACTGAAGGAGCATGCGGGCTAATCAGTTTAGCTACATATTGCTCGCTGTAATTCATTCTGTCGCAGGGCTCCTTCAGTCTGCCTGCGGCATCCAGCTCCCTCCCGGAGGGAGCCTAGGATACGAGGGAGCCTAAGATACGATAACGCTTTCCAATATTACGGAGGCCTTATGTCACTCAAATATAACGAGAAGATAATCCCTCTTGCCAAGGACCTGAGAACTAACGCCACCCCACAGGAAAATCATTTATGGTATGATTTTTTGCGTGGCTATCCCGTACGATTCCAACGGCAAAAAACCATTGACAATTTCATTGCTGACTTTTATTGCCACGATGCAAAACTAATCATCGAAATCGATGGTTCACAGCATTACACTGAGGAAGGACTCCAAAAAGATGAACTCCGCACGGAAATACTGGAAGAATATGATTTGAAAGTAATTCGTATCACGAATAAACAAATTGATACCAATTTTCAGGGCGTATGTATTTTCATTGCCAGGATTGTCAATGAAACAATGCAAGTCAACGGCAGTCAAAATAAGTGATATATAAGAAGGCCTAATTATGAAACCAAAAATGACAAATCCCGAAAATATATTGGTCCTGTGCGGGGGGAACTCGACGGAACGCGACGTGTCGCTGACCTCCGGGGCCCTGGTTGCCAAGGCACTCGTCGAGGAGGGCTTCAAGGTACTCTTGTGGGACCTGTCGTGCGACGCCGATCATCTGCCCGCCGACCTGCACACGCTGTTCACAAACGTTGCGGGCGAGGTGCCGCATATCGGCACCGATGCGCCCGACGCCGCCCTGCGCGAGCAATTGCCCAACGTCGGTAAAAACGTACCGGTATTGTGCCAAGCGGCCGACGTCGTCTTTTTGGCATTGCACGGCGGCATGGGTGAAAACGGCCAGGTGCAGGCCATGCTGGATACGCTGGGCGTCGTCTACACCGGTTCGGGACACCTGGGCAGCGCCATTGCCATGGATAAGGATATTGCCAAACGCATCCTGCAGGCGGCAAACCTGCCCACACCCGTATGGCGTTACGGCTCCGCCGCCGAACTGACGTCCCAATTTAACGAATTGAAAAAGACGTTTGCCAACCCGCCCGTACTCAAGCAGACCTGCGGCGGCTCCAGTGTCGGCGTCTGGCTGCCGGCAACGTGGGAAGAAGCCCAAAGCATTTTATCCGCTGCCGCCCCCACCGACGAAATGATGGCCGAAGCGCGCATCATCGGCCGTGAGCTCACCGTCGGCGTACTGGACGGCAAAGCGCTCCCTGCCATCGAGATTCGCCCCAAGACAGGTTTTTACGATTACAAGAACAAATACCAGGCGGGCCTGACCGAGGAAATCTGCCCTGCCCCGCTGGACGCTGAAACGGCACACTGCGCGGCTGAACTGGCCGAAAGTGCCTTCCGTGCCATGCGCCTGTCCTGCTACGCCCGATTTGATATGATGCTGGACGCACAGGGACAGCTGTGGATATTGGAAGCCAATACGCTGCCCGGCATGACGCCGACAAGCCTGCTCCCGCAGGCCGCCGCCGCGACAGGATTGTCCTATGGGAAACTGTGCCGGAAGATTATTGAATTGGCAATAAAGAAATAATGAATAAAGAAATAATGAAAAAAGGTGCTCTGCCAACGGTAGAGCACCTTTTTTCAAAGCATTGGATTATCATTGACCTTGCATTTTATTTGAGATAATACTTCGCATTTTTTCCATTTCCGTCAGTGGAAAGAACACCGTTTTGAATCATCCTTTTGATGATTCGGCATGCAGAAGAAGTGGAAACGCCAAGTGCTTTCTCAATTTCCGCACGAGTAAGCGGCGTTTGCTTCTCAAATAATTTGAACACAACTTGTTCTTTCTTATCAAGTGTTTGAGAAGAAACCGACGTTTTGCCGATAACCGCTGCATTTAGGTTGGGAAGCACGGTTTTGAACGCGCCGGTCGATACCTGAATTTCCGGCTTTCCGGGAGTGCCTTTGTAGGAAGACATAATTTTATTCATGCCGGTACCGTATGCTTCAATCAATCCGAGACGGTAGAACACGTCTGCCAATTTATGGTTGCGGCAATAGGAAACACCGAGCATCATATCGTCAAATGATATTCCGCCGGCAAGCCCTCCGATAGAGATTATTTCAACACGGTCTGCGTACACACCGATGAGTGTACTTGCGGAAACGGCGTAATCACGATGAACGATGGCGTTGAGCAGTGACTCGCGGATTGCCGTATCCGGATAGTCTCTATGGTCAATGCGGAGCAATCCTTCAAAGGTTGCCTTTGTTTGATTACGCAAATCAAGATAGGCATATGCCTCTTCTAATTGTTTGAGGAGAGAACCGGTAAATTCACGACGATTTTGAAAATCGCTTTGATCGATTCCACCGAACGTTGCGGCCTTTATAATATGTGGGCATTGGTCGGATAACAAAAGTGCGAGGTTGGAATACAACCCGTCCGCATCTATCATGCCGAGAGTTCTCATTTGCGATTGTTCAAGAGGAAAACCGCGTTTGGCAAATTCGGTCGTTACTTTATCAAACGTCAGTTCTTGATTGAGCGAACGAACGTCTTCGTAGTTGTCACCATCGGTTTCTTTAATCATCTGCCGGATCATTGTGTCTGAAGCGGGGACAGACGAAGTTCCTTGACGGACGAATACACCTTCGGGACGCAAGCCTTTCGCTGCGAGATAATACGGACGGCGCGCACCGCACTGAACGTCAACTTCAACAATTTTCTTATCATCTATTGTTTTCGTTTCATAGCGTATAAACATCGTTACGTCCGGTTTGATGGCATCACGTGCTGCATTTGAGATCTGTCTGATTAGATTATCCGGATTATCCACTCCGCATATTTCCCCGTCATCTTCTACCCCGACAAAAATAACCCCGCCGTGCGTATTTGCAAAAGCAATAATTTCCTTTTTAATTTCGTCAACGTAAATAGATTTAAGCTCAACCGTTTCACTTTCTGAAAAAACCATTACAACCTCCGTGACAAATCTATTTGTTTGGTACGTATTGTATCACGTTCTTCTCTTCTTGTCAACAAGATGACAAGAATGTGACAAGAATGTTTTCGGCGTGACAATTAACAAATCACCTCCCGTTATTGCTGCGCAATCCCCTGCGTTCCGCTGTTGGCGGAATGCTTTTTGCATAATATGCAACGTTGATGCATATTCCCATTATTTCACGCGCAATATATAAGAGAATTGCCTCATTTATGCATATATACAGGGCGGATTGCTTGACAATCCGCCCCTATTATTATATAATATATATTAACTATGGCGTTTTACTATGCTAAAGTGATAAATTATTCTTTTTCCCGTGGAAAGGGGGCAATCATTATGGACAGTCAAAACCAAGTCACGTCCAATCAACAAGGCCGGCGGTCGCAGCACACTTCGACCCACGCCTTCAGCATCAGCGTCGACCCCAAGACGCTCGCCTATATCATCAAACGCCTCTTGCTGGCGCTCTTGACCATCTGGGTTGTCATCACCATTACCTTCTTCGTTATGCACGCCGTGCCGGGCGGTCCTTTCAACAAAGAAAAGGCCATTACCGAGCAGGCCAAGGCAGCGCTGGAGGCTAAATACGGTCTGGACAAGCCCCTGTTCGAACAATACACCACGTATTTAAAGGACGTCGTGACCAAGTTCGACTTCGGTCCGTCCTTAAAACTCCGCGGTAAGAACGTCAACGACGTCATTGCCACGGGCCTGAAGACCTCCGCAAAACTGGGTGTCGTTGCCGCCGTCATCGCGCTTGGCTGCGGTGTCGTGCTGGGTTCCGTTGCCGCCCTGCGCCGCAACAAACCGATTGACCGCGTCATTATGGTGGTCACCACGGCCTTCATTTCAATGCCGTCGTTTATTATGGGTACGCTGTTCCTATTGCTGTTTGCCGTGACGCTGCAATGGGTGCCGGCCAACGGTGCGTCCGCCGGCGGTTTGATTTTGCCGGTCATCACGCTGTCCCTCTCCCCTCTGGCCAACATCACGCGTTTGACGCGTTCCAGTATGTTGGACGTGCTGGGGCAGGATTACATCCGTACCGCCCGTGCCAAGGGTGTCTCCCGTGCCAAGATTATCTTCGGTCACGCGCTGAAGAACGCCCTGATTCCCGTCATCACCTACTTCGGGCCCATGCTGGCGTACATCGTCACGGGTTCCCTGGTCGTGGAAAAGATCTTTGCCGTGCCCGGCATCGGCCGCGACTTCGTGTCCAGTATCACCAACCGTGACTATTCCCTGATTATGGGTACCACCATCGTACTGGCCATTTTGATTATCATTATGAACCTCATCGGCGATATCATGTACAAAGTGGTTGACCCGCGTATTAAGTTTGAGTAAGGAGGAAGCCGATCCATGCTGCGTAAACCTTTCAGTCTGCATCTGAACGTGGATGCCTTCCTGCCCGCCACCGCTGAAGAAAAGGCCTATATGGTGCAGATGCGCCCCTCCACGACCTTCTTCCGCGACGGTGTCAAGCGCCTGCTCAAAAACAAAGTTGCCTTCGTCAGCTTCATTATTATCATTTTAATCACGCTCTCCAGCATCATCCTGCCCACGTTCTGGCCCTACGCTTACGACCAGCAGCTGGGCATCACCCCCGGTAAACCCGTGGACGGCTCCTACGCCAACCTCAAACCCTTTACCTACGGCAAAACCGAGCAGGCGCGCATCGCCGCCGGCGAGGATATCTTCCCGCACGTCTTCGGTACCGACTCTGCCGGCCGTGACTACTTCATCCGTGTCGTTTACGGCACGCGTATTTCATTGGCCGTCGGCTTCTTCGCGTCGCTCATCGTCCTGGTCATCGGCATCCTGATCGGTTCCGTGGCCGGTTATTGCGGCGGCAAGGTGGATATCATCATCATGCGTATCGTCGATATCATCTACTCACTGCCCGATATGTTGATGATTATTTTGCTGGCAGCCGTGCTCAACGAAACGCTGGGTGCCAAGATTGAGGGCACGTTCTTAGCCAAAATCGGTGCCAATATTATTTCGCTGTTTATCGTCTTCGGTTTGTTATATTGGGTGTCCATGGCACGTCTGATCCGCGGCCAGATTCTGTCCCTGCGTGAGCAGGAATACGTGCTGGCGGCACAGGCAGCCGGCGCCAAGGGCAGCTGGGTCATCCGCAAGCACCTAATGCCCAACTGCATCGGTGTCGTCATCATTTCCACGGCCCTGCAGATTCCCTCCGCTATCTTTACCGAAAGTTATCTTTCCTTCTTGGGGTTGGGTGTTAATGCGCCCATGCCCTCACTCGGTTCCCTGGCGTCCGACGCTATGAACGGCGTCAGCTCCTACGCCTATCGTTTGATTATTCCCGCTATCGTCATTTCGCTCATCGTGCTGTCCCTCAACCTCTTCGGCGACGGTCTGCGCGACGCGTTTGACCCCAAGCTTAACAGTTAAGGAGGATACGGACATGGCAATGCTTGAAGTACGCGACCTCCATACCTCCTTCTTTACCGACGCGGGCGAAGTCCGCGCCGTCAACGGCGTCTCCTTTAACCTGGACAGCGGCAAGGTGCTGGGCATCGTGGGTGAATCCGGTTCCGGTAAATCCGTCACGGCCTACTCCATTATGCAGATTTTGGCCCCCACCGGCAAAATCGTCGGCGGTTCCGTCAAGTTCAAGGGACAGGAGCTCGTCGGTGCGGATGAAAAGACCATGAAGTCCATCCGCGGCAATAAGATTTCCATCATTTTCCAGGACCCCATGACGTCGCTCAACCCGACGTACACCATCGGGCACCAGCTGACCGAGGCCATTTTGCTCCACACCGACCGTAACAAGGAAGAGGCGTGGGACCGTGCCGTCGAAATGCTGAAGCTGGTTAACATCAACGAGCCCGAAAAGCGTATGAACCAATATCCCCACGAATTCTCCGGCGGTATGCGCCAGCGTATCGTCATCGCCATGGCCCTGGCCTGCGAGCCCGACATTCTGATTGCCGACGAGCCGACCACCGCCCTGGACGTCACCATTCAGGCGCAGATTATCGACCTGATGACGGACCTGCAGAAAAAGCTGGGTATGGCCATCATTATGATTACCCACGACCTGGGTGTCATCGCCCAGATTTGCGATGAAGTGATCGTTATGTACGCCGGTTCCATTTGCGAACAGGGTACCGCCGACGAAATCTTCTATAACCCCTGCCACGAATATACCAAGGGCCTGTTGCGCTCCATTCCGACGCTGTCCAACGACGGCGAGAAGCTGCAGCCCATCACGGGTACGCCGATTGACCTGCTGAATATGCCGGCCGGTTGTCCCTTCGCACCGCGCTGCGACGCCGCTATGCACGTCTGCACGACAATGCGTCCCGACAATATGGTCATCAACGAATGCCATTACGCCCGCTGCTGGTGCAACGTCAAGGCCGGCGTGGACGAGGGCAGCATCACGCTGACCGATACAGAAGAGGAAGCTGCGGCCGACGCAGGAAAGGAGGACGCCTCCAATGACAGATGAAAAAGTACTGCAAAACGAAACCGCACAGGACGACCTGCAGTCCGGCATCGTGGATAAAAACGACCTGGTCGTTGTCGAACATCTGAAAAAGTATTTCGATATCTCCACCGGGCTATTCAAAACCAAACCGCTGAAGGCCGTGGACGACGTTTCCTTCAGCATCAAACGCGGCGAGACCCTGGGCCTGGTCGGTGAGTCCGGTTGCGGTAAAACCACCGTCGGACGTACGCTGCTCCAGTTGTACAAACCCACCGCCGGTAAAATCATTTACGACGGTAAGGAAGTTAAAACCAAGGCCGACCTGCACGAGTTCCGCAAAAAGAGCACCATCGTGTTCCAGGACCCCTACTCTTCCCTCAACCCCCGTATGACGGTTTCGGATATCATCGGCGAGCCGCTCGATATCCATCATATGTATAAAAACGCCGAGGAGCGCCGCGAAAAGATTCTGGAACTCATGGCCCACGTCGGGCTCAACTCCGAGCACGCTTCCCGTTACGCCCACGAGTTCTCCGGCGGTCAGCGCCAGCGTATCGGTATCGCCCGTTCGCTTGCCGTCAACCCCGAGTTCATCGTCTGCGACGAGCCCGTTTCCGCCCTGGACGTATCCATCCAGGCGCAGGTCATCAATATGTTTGACGAACTGCAGGAAAAGATGGGGCTGACCTATTTGTTCATCGCGCACGATCTGCTGGTCGTCCGCCACATTTCCGACCGTATCGCCGTCATGTACCTGGGCCATATGGTGGAACTGGCCGACGCCCGTGAGATTTACGACCATCCCCTGCATCCCTATTCCCGCGCATTGATGAGCGCCGTGCCCATGCCCGACCCCAAGACGGCACGGGAGAACAAGCGCATCACGCTGCAGGGTGATATTCCCTCCCCGCTCAATGCGCCTTCCGGTTGTCCTTTCCGCACCCGCTGCCCGTACGCCACGGAACAGTGCGCGTGCGAACGGCCGAAGTTCGAAGAGGTGGAGAAGGGACATTTTGTGGCATGCCATAGAATTAAGGAAATTTGAAACAAAAATCACGGCGGGAGTCAAGCCCCCGCCCTACGGTAAAACAATCGTTTACAGGTTGAAATGACACCGGTAAAAAACACATGGTTGTAGGGCGGGGGTTTATCTCCCGCCGGTAAAAAACGTTTTGACTCTCCCATAGAAAACCGGCTCCATTTTCTCAGATACATCCCGGGTGGAGTGCAACCTCCCGGCTGTATATACATTGCAATCCAAAAAAATCTTTGAAAGGAAAAAAACAACAATGAAAAAGATTCTTGCTCTTGCTCTTGCCGTGTTGATGCTGGCTTCCTGCCTGCTCGTCTCCTGCGGCGAAAAGAAGGTAGACGGTTCTTCTCTGAACGTCTGCATCGCTTCCGAGCCCGACACTTTGGATCCCGCCCTCAACTCTTCCGTTGACGGCGCTACCATGTGCGCTCACCTGTTCCAGGGTATCGCAAAGTGGATCGATAACAATGGTGCTATCGAACCCGCTGCCGACGCCGTTAAGGAACTCGTTGCCGGCACCGATAACGCTGACGGCACCGTTACCTACGTTTACACCCTCCGTGACGGCCTGAAATGGTCCGACGGTAAGGACGTAAAGGCTTCCGACTTTGAATATGCATGGAAACGTGCCGCATCCGCAACGCTTGGTGCTGACTACGGTTACATGTTCGATATCATCGTTGGTTACGGCCTGGATGACGTTGACGGTTTGGCTCCCCTGTCCGTTGTCGCTGACGACGCTGCAAAGACCCTGACCGTTACGCTGAACAACCGCGTTATGTATTGGGAAGAACTGCTGGCATTCCCGGCTTACTACCCTGTACGCAAGGACGTTGTTGCTGACGAAGCTTGGGCTACGAAGCCTGAGACCTATATCTGCAACGGTCCCTACACCATCGACTCCTGGGCAAACAACTCCGTTATCGTTCTGAAGAAGAACGCTAACTTCGTTGACGCTGCTTCCATCACGATGGACACCCTGAACTTCTACCTGTCTGATGACGCCAACAACATGCTGGCTAACTTCAAGAACGGTTCTTGGCAGTTGATCGACGACGTTCCCACGAACGAAATCGCCAACCTGAAGACCCAGTATCCCACCGAGTTCAAGGTTGCCGGCCAGATCGGTACCTACTACGTATGCTGGAATATCAACAAGACCCTGCTGCCCGCTGACTCCACTCTCACCGGTGTTGAGGCTGAAAAGGCTAACGAAGAGATCCGTAAGGCACTGAGCCTGCTGCTCGACCGTAACTACATCGTTGAAGAAGTAGCACAGGGCGGCCAGGTTCCCGCAGGTTCCTTCGTTGCTATGGGTATGACCGAAGCTGACGGCAAGACCGAGTTCTACAAGGTTGCCGGTAACGTTGCAGGCGGCGGTTACTACAAGGTTGATAAGGATTCCTTCGAGGCTAACTTTGCAGAAGCTGTTGAAACCCTGAAGAAGTACTACAACTACGACGGTTCTAAGTTCACCAACGCTCCCGCGCTGGAGTACCTGTACAACACTTCCTCCGGTCACCAGGCTATCGGTGAATACATCCAGGGCGCATTCCAGGCTGTCGGTATCACCATGAACCTGACCAACCAGGAATGGAACACCTTCCTGAACACCCGTAAAGACGGTGACTACAACGTAGCCCGTAACGGTTGGTTGGCTGACTACAAGGATCCTATTTCCTTCCTGGATATGTGGATTTCCGAATCCGGTAACAACGACGTGCAGTTCGGTAAGGACGGCCACAAGGATCTGGCTATGTACAGCGTAGACCTGACCCCCTACGGCGGCAAGAACGTTGTCGACGGCACTTGGGCAGAGACCTACGACGTGCTGATCGGTATGATCAAGAAGACCACCGATAACACCGTTCGCACCGAGATGCTGCACTTGGCAGAAGACCTGCTGATGTCCACCGGTTGCATTACGCCTATCTACTACTACACCGACCTGTACATGATCGATGACAGCGTAGAAGGCTTCTTCTCCAACCCCTTGGGCTACAAGTACTTCATGTACTGCACCGTTAAATAATCTAAATATAATTTAGATGAACGTTTTCGCCCTTACGTTTGCACCGTAAGAGTGTAAATTAAGTAAGGCCCCTGCATCAGCCGCTCACGCGGCGCGATGCAGGGGCGTTTTTGTTGAACCTAAAAAGCCTCCTCCTAGGGGGAGGGGGACCGCCGATAGGCGGTGGAAGGAGTTCATCATACAAACCCATGCTATCCCAACCGTCACGAAAACGTCCCCACCAAGGCTCCCTCGGGGAGGGAGCTGGATTTGCCTCGTAAAGAACGGCCGCTTGCGGTGACGGCGTTTAGCCGTCAAGTGAATACGTGCGCACTTGTGCGCGGGGAGCTAAAGCCTGAAGGAGTTCCCCCTCGTAGGCTCCCTTGTGTAGAAGTGAATACGCTTCGCGTAGCATGTTCGCTTCGCTCTCTATGCTGCTGTCACGACTTGTCGTGACTGAGGGATTGTCGTTCTCCCCTCCGCGGCAATGAACCTAAAAAGGCGCCTCCGTGTGGGGGAGCTCAGTTTCCTTCGGAAACGCATGTTCGCTTCGCTCTCTATGCGGGCACGGCTTTGCCGTGACTGAAGGAGTTCATTCTTAACAAGGTTTAAATCTTTCATGCGTTGGTTGAAATTACGCTTTATATAATAGTGTACTCCTTCCACCAACTTCGTTGGTCCCCCTCCCTCAAGAGGGCGGCTAAGAACGGGAAACGTTCTCCATCCGCGGCAATGAAATTCAAAGGCTCCCTCGGGGAGGGAGCTGGATGCCGAAGGCAGCCTGAAGGAGTCCATCATACAAATACGCCTCATTCCAACCGCCTCAAAAACGGCGGGAGTCAAGCCCCCGCCCTACGGAAACGTTTGCCCCCCGTCGTTCTCCCATCCGAGACAAAGTAACTCCAAGCCGTCTACGTTAAGGCAAAAAAATGAAGCACTCGCTGCGCTCGCATGAAGCAGCAGCGATGCTGCCATGAAGCACTCGCTCGTGTACTCGCTCGCATGAAGCGAAGTCGCCTTGCTTCTCTCGTTCTCCAATTTACTTTTCTTCATTTGCGTAGCATCTTCATTCCTTCATTAGCCCGTAGGGCGACTTCATTTGGCGCACGGCGTGCGCCAAAGGGGGACCACCTTCGGTGGTGGGAGGATTGTCATCCTCCTCTCCTTGGCCCTGAACCTAAAAAGGCGCCTCCGTGTGGGGGAGCTCAGTTTCCTTCGGAAACGCATGTTCGCTTCGCTCTCTATGCGGGCACGGCTTTGCCGTGACTGAAGGAGTTCATTCTTATATAAAGTGTAATTCGAGCCTGCAAATAATGGATTATTCGTCAATTTCTCCACCACTCTCCAAATCTGTCAAAATTAATTCCCTCCCGTCGCACGTAACGCAACGGGAGGGAATTCTTCCTATTATTATATTGATTTTAACGCCTCAAGCATAATCGGCATACCGTTGATAACGGTATCATATATGATGGAAAAATCCATAACACCGTAATCATGTACTATTTTGTTGCGCATACCCTTGATAGCCATCCACGGCACGGCAGGATGCGCAACCTTAAATCCATCCGTCAAATGGTTGTTGTTTTCAGCTATTTGGATAATGCGGAACATAATGGAATCCACCAACAAGTCGTCATTTTGGATTTCCTGCAACGTTTTCCCGGCTGTATGTAAAATGACGAATTGCAAATCCTCTTTGATTTTGCCCAAATAATACGCATCATTTTTAACGTTATCCATAAATCTTTACCCCATCCCTCAAAATTTCCTGTACCAGGGTAGGATTTTGACTCAGTTGTACTGCGTCAAGAAGGTCCACTTTTTTGTGCAATTTTTCGCGCAGCACTTCCACTAATTCATAAAAGCGGAGGCCGTTCACGGGACAACAGACAAGAATATCAACGTCGCTTGCGTCACGTGCTTTGCCTTTGGCATACGAGCCGAATAGGTAGGCATATTCCACGTCGTAGGCGGCAAAAACCTCTTTGCAAACGATTTTGATTTGATCTATCGTCAGTAAGCCGTGCTCTTCATCCACGACGCCGTATTGGCTCAATTTGTCGATAATATAGGCATACTTGATGGGATTTAATCCTGCGTCGGCTGCCTCGTAGCGTTTGTACGTTCTCAACGCAATTTGCAGGAACGCAGCGCACTCTGCCTGCGTCATTCCTTTTTCCAACCGCAGCTGTTTGATGGAGGCCGGCGTGTTTGATACAGTGTTTGTCATACGATCACCTCGCTTCTTATTATAACCATTTGGCACCAATTTGTCAACCACAATGGTGCCAGTTTGGCACTATTATTACAAATAGAAAGTGCCACTTTGGCACTTTTTTGCTGCCGGATTTGATGACACGCTGACACGTGCCGGCAATACAAGCGTGCGATTTTCTTTTGTAATTCCTCCACCGCTCTCCAAATCTGCCGCGTTTTCTATTTACCAAAATTGAAAAATTTTCATTTTTGGTAAATAGCCGTTTACCAATTTTAAGAAATTCTTGATTTTGGTAAACAGAAGGTGTATAATACAAGCAACAAGACCGAAAGAGGTGATTGCTGTGAAATTAATACAACGTGATCATTATTTAAACAAACTTATCAGCGCGCTGGGGTCTCCCGATATAAAAGTCATTACAGGGGTGCGACGCAGTGGAAAATCCAAATTATTGGAAGCATTCAAAGCCTATTTGGAAACCACCTATGCCGATGCCAATATCATACATATCAATTTTAACTTGCCGGAATATGCACATTTAACGCAATCCATGGCACTGTATGATTACGTCAAAGCCAATTACGCAGCCGACAAACGGAATTTTGTCCTGATTGATGAAATTCAAATGTGTGAGAATTTTGAAAAAATCATCAACGGACTCCACGCTGCCGAACAATATGATATATACGTCACCGGCTCCAATGCTTTTTTATTAAGTTCGGACCTGGCCACTCTGTTTACCGGCAGAACGTTCACCATTGAGGTATTCCCTTTTTCCTTTGCAGAATACGTACGGTATTTTGAACGTGACGACCGCTTTGCTGCATTCGACCGCTATTTGTTGGAAGGCGGCATGGCCGGCTCCTTCTTTTATCCGGATTCGGAAGCCAAATTGGACTATATTGGGGACGTTTTTGATACGCTGATTGTGCGCGATATCTTTACCAAATACAATATCCGTAACAAAGCGTTGATGAACAATATTGTAGACTACTTGATGGACAACGTTTCTAACCTAACGTCCGCACGCACTATTACCGATAGCTTGTGTGCAACGACACAAAAAATTAACCACGTCACGGTCAGCGCTTATATACAATACCTTTGCAATGCATTTGCCTTCTATAAATTCAGACGGTATGATATCCGGGGCAAAAAGTATTTGGCAACAACCGACAAATATTATCTGTCTGACCATGCATTTCGTTATGCCAAGCTCGGCACAAAAAATATGGATTACGGACGGACCTTAGAAAATATCGTTGCCATCGAATTGCTGCGTCGCGGATATGAGGTTTACGTCGGTGTTCTGTACAAAAAAGAAATAGATTTTGTGGCCATTAAACGTAACGAAAAGATCTATATACAGGTAGCAGACTCGATTACGGAGCAAAAAACGTTTGAACGCGAGGTAACGTCATTATTGCAAATCAATGACGCCTATCCGAAAATACTACTTGCCCGAACGCAGCATGACACGTATCAATATGAAGGCATTCAAATTATGGATATTGCCAACTGGTTGCTGGAACAATAACATGGTTCATTGCCACGGACAGGGGACGACAATCCTTCCACCAACTTCGTTGGTCCCCCTTTGGCGCACGCCGTGCGCCAAATGAAGTCGCCCTACGGGCTAATGAAGGAATGAAGATGCTACGCAACTGAAGAAAAGTAAATTGGAGAACGAGAGAAGCAAGGCGACTTCGCTTCATGCGAGCGAGTACACGAGCGAGTGCTTCATGGCAGCATCGCTGCTGCTTCATGCGAGCGCAGCGAGTGCTTCATTTGTGCGCGTCCCCCGAAGGGATATACCCCGTCGGTGGAGGCTTTTTAGGTTCATTGCCACGGAACCACGTAGAGAGCGGAGCGAACACGTGCCTGCTTGCAGGCTAAATCCACTCAGTCGCCTACGGCGCCAGCCCGCATAGAGAGCGAAGCGAACATGCGCCCGCTTGCGGGATACTACCTTTGCACAAGGCGGGCTTGGTGGGGGCGTTCTCTCGGCGGTTGGAATGAGATGCATTTGTATGATGGACTCCTTCCACCACCTACGGTGGTCCCCCTCCCCCGGCGGAGGAGGCTTTGAATTTCATTGCCACGGATGGAGAACGACAATCCCTCAGTCACG
>DCGU01000046.1 GCA_002315325.1 Clostridiales bacterium UBA1770 | reverse complement strand
TTGTTTGATCTTTCTGACCTCTTCCAGGGGAATCTTATAATACTTGAGCAGAGGGGTCAAAACGTGCCCGTCGGCGTTGATTACCTGCCCCGGGTCGATATACTTTTTGCCGAGTTCCTCCTGCTGTTCGCACAACAGCACGTCGCCGTCGAAGTAACGGCCGAGGTCGTCGCGCTGGGCTGCGCCCGTCGTTTCGTACCACAACAGGTCGCGGTTTTCCCAAATCGTCCGTAAACCTTCGGCCAAACGCATAGAGCAGCAGAAATAGGCCTCGTCCCCCTGCCAAGCGACGTTGGGCTGTTCCGGGGTGACAATCAAATCGGTGCCGGCACCGCCGTTAAACCGCTGCGAAGTGGCCAGGCCGTTGCAATAGATGCGGGCGGCAGTGTTGCGCATACGCTCGTCCCCCGTGACCTTATACAGTTCCAGCGCCAGCATGAGCGAGTCGACGATGGCGCAGGGTTCGGTCCAAGTGGTGGGACGCCCCCACCAGTTCAGGTTTTGGTAGGCCGGCGTCATGCCGCCGCCCACGGTGTACAAATCGTAAATATCTTTCGCACCGCGCAAATAACGGCCGTCACCGGTGACACCGAACAGGCGCATCATGCCGCGGGCAGCCGTCAGCGTGCAGTGTGTCTGCAGGCGCATACCGGCCTTATCCATGGAGATAAACTTGTCAATCATTTCGTCCAGCAGTTCCAGCACGCGCGCGTCACGCGTCACCTTGTACACGTGCGACAGGCCGTCCACGCTCATAAAGGCCGTACCCGTATCGGTGGAAAGCAGCCAGCCGTTGATTTCGGCATCGCTGTTGCCGCTGACGCCGCCCTTCTCGTTTTGCGTACGGTCAACGGGATACGTCCCGTATTTGCCGCGCAGGGGCAGATACAAATGCTCGGTGATTTCCTTCAAAGCATGCAGAGAAAAAACGTCGCCGAACGCCTCGTAATGCTCACACAACCCGCGCAGCATCCAGGAATGACCCGCGAGTGACTGTTCCACAATCAAATCGGGGCGGTCCGAGGGCACGTACAGGTGCTCCGTGGTGTGCTGCGGCAATTGTTCCAATAGCAGCGGCATCGTGGGGATGATTTGCCCACTGATGCGGTAATGGCTGACAAAGGCCAGCAGGGCTCTGCCGGGGAAATCACCCGGCCAATCCGGACACGGCACGTTGAACATACGTTCAATATTGTACCCGTCGCCGCTCATACGGGCAAAGTTGCGCGCAATGCGCTCGTTCAGTTCCGTCATACACAATTCGCGTTTCATACAATTCACCTCATCAACCGATTGTAAGTTTGCATTCATTATACAATACGTGCGGAAGCTTTGCAAGACGGCCGTGATTTTTTTGTCACGTGCGGGAACAAATCTTGACTTTCGGCGTCACCGTTTTTATAATTAAATGGAATACTATGCTATGGTAAAGGTTAAAAAAGAATGATGAAAGTAATGGTCAGTGCCTGCCTGCTGGGCGAAAACGTGAAATATAACGGCGGTAACAATCGGGACGAAACGCTGCTCGCCTTCCTGCAGGACAAAACGGTGTTGTCGATTTGCCCGGAGGTGATGGGCGGCCTGCCCTGCCCGCGCCCGTGCGGGGAGATTGTCGACGGCGTCGTGCGCACCGCCGACGGCAAAAGCGTGGATGCGGAATACCGCCGCGGCGCCGCCGCCGCATTGGATATCGCCAAGAAAAACGCCGTCGACCTGGTCGTGCTGCAGCAGCGCAGCCCCAGCTGCGGCGTGCATATGATCTACGACGGGACGTTCACCGGACGCAAGATTCCGGGGCACGGCGCAGCCGCAGCGCTGCTGATAGATGCCGGCTTTGCCACGTTCGACAGCAGTGAAATCGTGCAAGGACAGCAAATTGTCCCCGTGGACAATCCCGACGACCCAAGAATAGAATCGGCAGCCATGATTCACGCCGTATCCTGGCGCGATTCCCATCGGGAAATATGCTCCCCTGATTTTCTTGCGGGGCACACGTACTCCCACCAACTTGGGCATTTGCGGGAACAGATGGACAGGGGCGCGCGCCTGTACGTGTTGTACGATACCCTGCCCGTCGCCCTTGTCACCGTGGCGGACAGCTTGATTGAAAACCTGTACGTCCTGCCCTGCATGCAAAACAAAGGGTACGGCACGCATCTTTTGCACCACGCCATGGCACAATGTGCGGGCACGCCGACACTGTGGATTTTGTCCACCAATACCCGCGCCGCCGCGTGGTACGACCGTCTTGGCTTTACGCCCACGGGCAATCGCCATGATCTGACGCCCACGCTGTACGAATATGAAATGAAATTTACACGATAACGTAAAAACGTCTTGACAACCGGGCGCTCTATGTTGTATTATTGTGTTAATACAAGATTGCTCAGCACCAAGACACACGCGTTTTCTGCGAAGTATCACCTAATTTTATGCGCCGCTAAAGCGGCAAGGGGGATTACCATGTTAATCATCGATCATTTAACCAAACAATACGGCGAAAAAAAGGCCGTTGACGACCTGTCCCTGCACATTGCCCCCGGGGAAATCTACGGGTTCATCGGGCACAACGGTGCCGGCAAGACCACGACGCTCAAAAGTGTCGCCGGCATTCTGCAATACGACGCGGGGGAAATCACCATCGGCGGCATCCGCCAAAAGGACGATGCCCTGTCCTGCAAGAAAATGATGGCCTACATCCCGGACAACCCCGACCTGTACGAGTTCATGACGGGCAACCAATATCTCAACTTCATTGCCGACCTGTTCGGTATGGACGTTGTGACCCGCAAGGAACGCGCAGAAAAACTTGCCGAAACGTTTGAACTCACGGGGGCGCTGACACAGCCGATTGCCTCCTACTCCCACGGCATGAAGCAGAAACTGGCGCTGATTTCCGCCTGGATGCACGACCCCAAGTTGATTATCATGGACGAGCCCTTCGTGGGCCTCGACCCCAAGGCTGCCCACGTCCTCAAGGGTATGATGCGGGAGGTCTGCGACAGGGGCGGCGCCATCTTCTTCTCGACACACGTGCTGGAAGTGGCCGAAAAGCTGTGCGACAAGGTTGCCATCATTAAGGAAGGTAAGCTCATCCGCTGCGGCACGATGGAAGAGGTCAGGGGCGACGCATCGCTGGAATCCGTCTTCCTGGAACTGGAGGATTAATCCGCCATGTTGAAAGCACTTATCAAAAAGCAGCTGATGGAGATTTTCCGCAGTTACTTTTTCGATTATAAGAAAAGTAAGGCGCGCTCCAAAGCCGGCACGATTGCGTTTTTCATTTTGTTCGTTTTTTTGACGGCCGGTGTCATCGGCGGCATGCTCACGGGCCTGGCCATTTTGACCTGTTACACCCTGTGCGGTGCCGGGTACACCTGGTTCTATTTCCTGATTTTTGCCGGCATTGCTATGATATTAGGCTTGTTCGGTACGGTATTCAACACGTTTACCGGGCTGTATAAGCCGCGCGACAACGACCTGCTGTTGTCCTGCCCCGTGCCCGTGAATGCCATCCTGTTCAGCCGTCTGCTCCCCGTATTCCTGTTGGATCTGGTCTATACGGGTATCGTCATGGTGCCGGGACTGATCGTCTATTGGATTTTGATGCCGCAAACAGCGCTCACGGTGATCGGCAGTTTCCTCTTTTGGGTGGTCATTGCGCTCATCGTATTCGTGCTGTCCTGCCTATTCGGCTGGGTGGTAGCGCAAATCAGTAAAAAGCTGAAAAACAAGTCCATCGTCACCGTACTGATTGCCGTCGTTGCCCTCGTATTGTATTACGTCGTTTATTTCAAGGCAACTTACATGGTCAATGACATTCTGGCCAACGTCAGCCTTTACGGCGAAGCATTGAAAAACGCCGCCTACCCGCTGTATCTCTTTGCGCGTATGAGCGAAGGGAATATGCTTGCCTTGGCAATTTCACTGGCCGTCACGCTGGCACTCACAGCGCTTGTATGGGTGGTGCAGTCCAAGTCCTTTATCGCCATCGCCACTGCAAGCGAAAGCGGCACAACCAACAAAAAAGCCGCTGCGGGTTACAAACAGCGCAGCGTCTATGGTGCCATGCTGCGCCGTGAGATGAAACGTTTCACCTCCAGTGCCAACTATATGCTCAACGCCGGTCTCGGCGTTCTCATGATTCCCGCCTACGGCATTTTCATGCTGGTGATGGGCGGTGACAGGTTTGCCGGGCTCGACGCAACAACCGGTTTGACAATTTCCCCCGTGCTCGCCTTTGCAGCCATGGGCGTGCTCGCCTCCATGAACGATATGGCGGCCCCCAGCGTTTCGCTGGAAGGTAAGAACCTGTGGCTGACCCGTTCCCTGCCCGTTTCCACCCGCACGGTGCTGTGCGCCAAGGGCACGGTGCAATTGCTGTTGTCCGGCGTGCCTATGCTGTTCGCCGCCGTTTGTACGGCCGTCGGTATGCACACACCGTTTGTCCAAGCCGTTGTATTGGTGATTACCGCCGTCCTGTTCACGATATTGATGACGGCCGTTGACCTGTGGGCCGGTATCCGTTTTGCCAACGTCAACTGGACCAACGAAATTGTCCCCGTCAAACAAGGTGCCCCCGTCTTCATCGGCATCTTCGGTGCCTGGATTGTCGACGTCGTTTGCGCCGGTGCCGTCTTCGGCCTGTCGCTGCTGTTGCCTATGTCCGTTGCAATGAGTATCGTGGCCCTGTTGATGGCAGGATTCGCCGTGCTGCTGGTGCGGTGGGTATCCACGAAGGGCGTTAAAGCGTTTGAAGCTTTATAATGCGTCAATACTGAAATCATCCATACAAAACCGCCCGCGGGATTTTTTTCCCGCGGGCGGTTTATTATGAATTTGACGTTGTGCCGTGTTAATCATAGAAGAACTCATAGTCGGGAAAAGCCTGCCATTCCGGCAGCGACGTCAAAAGGGTTACGACGTTATTCTTCGCCTGCAAAAGCATCTTCGCATCCCTGCAATAGCCATCATTGATAGTCCCCAGGGCAACGTCATTGCAGGTCACCGTATGCGTTTGCCCATTTGCCGTCACGGACAAAACGATGGTTTGTGACGGGTTGGACCACACTTTCTTTATTGCGTGCGGCGCGTTAAACGGGTCGTATTCCGCAGGATAATCCGCCAAATGCAAATCAAGACACAGGTATTTGTAAACAAGTTTTAACTCGTTTTCCGACAGCTTGACGTAAGCCGTATATTTCGTGACGTCGGTCGCATCATTGGTTTTGACCAGTTTCCCCGTTTGGCTGTCATAGGAACTGATACCGTAACATCCCCATACGATGGAAAAGGTAAAATCGGCCGGCAAATCAATCTCGGAGACGTCCGTCCCGGAAATCGGTTCATTGGCACGCTGCACGACTTTGCCGCAGGAAACGCAGCAAAACGCGACGGCGAGTAAAAGAAGAATCGCGGTCAATCGTTTCATTTTCTTCTCCGATTATTTTCCCGAAACGTTCTCTACGGTACCGATAAACAACGGCGTATTGGTCGCCGTATCGATAATCGCATAGACGAACGGGCGGTCCAAAATGACGACTTTAGGTTCCTCCGGGCCGCACGTGGCGTTCTTTTCCATACTGATCAAGGTCACGGCGGCAGCCTTCGTGCCGGCGCGGTCAACCTCGATATGCGTCTTATGAATCACTTTGCTGATGGTGATATTTTCATTGGGATTTGCCAGGGTGCCCAGGCGCGTGAAATCGGCCGAATAGGGATCAAAGGCATCGGGCATCCCCATAGCGGCGAGAATATCGTTCAGCGACACTTCAAAATCCTGTTTGAATTCCGGCATGGTGACGTTGACACCGACACTGCCGTCGGCATTCTTCAACAGATTCACAAACGTTTCACCGTCCAGCGTGGCCAGATAGTCGGCGATATCGCCCTCTGCGCTGGGCAACAGCCCCACGAACGCGTAATTCCAATCCTTGTAATACTTGACAAACCCCGTCTCGTTCTGCCCCTCGAGATAGATATCTTCATCGCTGTGCAGCATGGAAACGGTGGTATCGCCGTTCGTACCGTGGAAAGGGGCGTCCCAAATATCGCTCTTTTCGTACTCGGTCTGCCACTTGCCGTCAAAGCACAGGGCATTGAGCAATGCCATCACGGTATCCTTGTTGAAGGTGCTGTCGTTCACGATATTCGGAATCATGCCGTCGGTCTGCTTTTTGCACCAGTTGTTGATGGCCTTGACCGTGTCTTTGTCGGTGAAATCAGCACTCGCCACCTGCGCATTGTAATTGTCGCCGATGACAGCCAGGAAATCGTCACTCACGGTGAACCAATTTTGATTGGTTACCCACACGGCGTTGGCATAGGTGAACTTGGCGTTTTCAGTGGATTTGAGCCCTGCATAGTAGGCATATATTTGTGCGTTGAGCGTCTCAACGTCACAGATGCCCATCACGTCCAGCATCTGCGCCAGCGTCTCCCCGTCGGCACCGTTGGCCACCATGGCCAATGCCGTCAGCACGGAAAGTCCCGACACCATGGTGCCGTCGCCGCCCGCGCGGCTGTCGCGCAACAGGTTCAGGGAAAAATCGGCCAGGGCCGTTTTAAAGCTGTCCTCCACCGGCACCGCGCGCTCGGGTTGGTAGGTAAAAGTCAGGGGGGTTAAAAATTGCACGCTTGCCGCGGTGATGCCCCCGCCGCAGGCCGCCAAGAGGCAGGACGCGCACAGCATGGTCAGAACCAAAAGACCGGCAGCGATTTTATGGATGATTTTCTTTTTCATGGGTTGTTCCTCCCTAAACGGTGTCGGTATCTGTTTCAATACCCGTATCACTCGTATTGACGCAGCGTTTGCGCTTTTGTTCCGCATTTTACGTTATTTTAGCAAAAAACAGACGGTGCGTCAACTTTAACTTGTCACGCGTGCAGGGGCGTGCTATAATGAACCCGATAACGTACGGCCGGTTTGACGGCCGAAAGGAGCCGACGTGAAAGAACTGCACCTGATTTGTAACGCGCATCTTGACCCCATTTGGCAATGGAATTGGGAGGAAGGCGCCGCTGCCGCCCTGTCCACCTTTTCCAGTGCCGCCGATTTGTGCGACGAGTTCGACTATATCTTTTGCCACAACGAGGTGACGCTGTACAAATACATCGCCGAGTATGCCCCGACGCTGTTTGAAAGAATCAAGGCGCTGATTAAAAAGGGCAAATGGCATATTATGGGCGGCTGGTATCTGCAGCCCGATTTGAATATGCCGAGCGGGGAGAGCATCGTGCGCCAAATTCTGGTCGGCCGCCAATATTTTATGGATAACTTCGGTGTTTGGCCCGAAACGGCCATCGCCTTCGACGCCTTCGGACACAGCGTGGGTTTACCCCAAATCATCGCCAAGTGCGGACAAAAGAACTTTTTATTCGGCCGCAGCGGGTGTAACGCCCTGCCGGACGACCGCTTTTTGTGGCAGTCCCCGGACGGCACGCAAATCAAGGCGGCATGGTCGCACGGCGGCTACAATTCCCCCATGGGCCGCGTCAACGAAACGATTGACGAGCGCACCAAAGGCTGCGAGCACGACAGGGTTTGCGTGCTGTGGGGCGTCGGCAACCACGGCGGCGGCCCGTCGCGGCGCGACCTGCAAATCATTGAAGAAATGAAGGCGGCCGGCACCTGCAAAATGCTGCACTCCACGCCCGATACTTTCTTTGCCGAGATTGACCCGACCGTGGTCCATGACGTCTCGCTGCGCACGGTTTTCCCCGGCTGTTACACCGCCATGTCCCGCATCAAGGCGGAACACGCCGCCCTGGAGAACGACCTGTACTACGCCGAGATTGCCGCCTCGGCCGCCGCCCTGCGGGGATTGATCGACTACCCGGCGGATGAACTCAACGAGGCCGTCGAGGACCTGCTGAACGCCGAATTTCACGACGTGCTGCCCGGCACTTCCATCCGTGCAGGGGAGGAAAACGGCATGCAGCTGTTGGAACACGGCCGCCTGCTTTGCAACCGCATTCGTGCCCGCGCTTTCTTTGCCCTGTGCGGGGCCGAGCCCAAGGCAGCCCCCGGGGAATACCCGATTTTGGTTTTAAATTCCCTGCCCTATACGCAAACGACCGAGGTCGCGTGCGAGTTGATGCTGGCCGACCAAAACTGGCGCGACGATATCACGTCGCACCTGACGATAACGGGCCCCGACGGTGCGCCCGTTGCCTTCCAAAAGGTCAAGGAGGAAAGCAATCTCAATCTCGATTGGCGCAAGAAAATCATCTTTGAAGCGACGCTTGCCCCGCTGTCGGTGACGCGTTTCAGCCTGTACGCTGATTTGGCACCGACGCCTGCCGCGCAAGTCTTCCCGCAGAACGCCCCCATTATCCTGGATACCCCGTGCATGCACGCCGCCATTGACCGCACCACGGGGTCCTTGACCTCCTTCTGCGTCGACGGCCGCGAATACCTGTCGGCCCCTGTGACCGTGAACGTGTACGACGACCTGCCCGACCCCTGGCGCATGGACGCAGAGAGTCTGTCGCAGCTGGGTACCAACGAGCGTCCCTGCACGCTGATGGAAAAGCCCGACGGCCCGTTTGAGGGTATGTCCCCCGTGCAGGTCATTGAAAACGGCGATATTTACCTGGGCGTCGAGGCGTTTTTGCGCTGTGAAAACACCCGTGTACGCATCGAGTACGACCTGTATAAACGAACGCCCAAAGTCGACGTCAAAATCGACGTCTTTGCCGGCGACGCCAACCGCGTCGTCAAGCTTGCTCTGCCCACGTCGATGCCCGGCGACTATATCGGGCAGACCGCGTTCGCCACGGAAACGCTGGCACAGGACGGCTCGCCGCAGGTGGCCCAGCGCTTTGTCGCCAAAACCGACGCGGACGGCAATGCCCTGGGGCTGTTGTCCGCCGGCATCTACGGCAGCGCCTGCCGCGACGGCGTCGTGACGCTGACGCTGCTGCGTACCGCCACCTATTGTGCGCATCCCATCCCCGGCCGCCCCGTATTGCCCGAAGGACGCTTTACCAAAAAGATGGATATGGGCGAACGCAATTTCACGGTACGGCTGGTTGCCTGCCGCACGGACGAATTGGATAAACTGTCCCTGGAATTCAACCGTCCCCCGTTTGCCGTCAACGTCTTCCCCGTACAGTCCGACGTCGCGGCAAAACCCTTTGCTATCGGCATCAGCGACACGTGCGTGACGCTGGTAACGTTTAAAAAGCGCGAGGGCGCACCGTCCTATATTCTGCGTCTGCTCAACGATACGCAAAACGCAAAAGACGTCACGCTCACCCTGTGCGGAACCAATATCAACCTGCATTTCGGCCGCTATGAAGTCAAGACCGTCGAATACGTTGACGGGACCCTGAACGAACTTGCCGAAATCGTCATTTAATATCGGAGATATAATTGACACGCCCCGTCCCGCTATGCTACAATACTCTTACCGAGATAATTCAGCGTGAGATACGTCAGAAAGGAAATCACCGTTATGAAACAAAAAGCACCGATGACCCCTTATGAAGCCAAAACCGCATCCGCACGCAGTGCGATGCTGTCCGTTTTCTTCCTGTGTGCCGTCAACTGCTTCTTTATGATTTTAACCGACTCCTATTTCGTGCTGGCACCCTATTTTTCCACGGTGCTGCTCGGTATCGGTATGGGAATCTACGTCGAGGAAGGCTTGCTGACACCCTATATTGTCCTCGCCGTCATCGCGCTCTTGGTTTCCGCGATTTATCTGTTGTGCGGACTGCTCGGCAAAAAGCGCATCGGCTGGCTGATTGCCGGCACGGTGCTGTACGGTCTGGATACGCTGCTGCTGGTCTTTGAATTGATCGGCGGTTACTACGGCGGTATCATGGACCTCATTATCCACGCCATCTATCTAACCGTTTTCATTACCGCCATTGTGAAAAAGACGGCTCCCGCTGCCGCTGCTGCCGCAGACGGTGCTGCCCCGAACGGCGATTTTTATAACACCGACGGCTTTTCGGCAGAATCGGGTACGAATCCCGACGATATTGATCCCTGCGCCACGCGGCAGGTCACCTTCAACCGTGATAAGGCCTTCTACGGCTGCGGCGTTACGTACACGCTCACTATGAACGGACAAACCATCGGGACACTCAAAAACGGGGAAAGCCTCACCGCAACGTTACCTGCCGGCAACGTCACCGTACAGGCATCCTACAAAAAGGGCCTGGCAAAGGGAGAAGGCGAGGTCATCATCCCCGCCGGTACGACCAACCTGTCCTACCGTTTAATCCTCATCTCCGGTGCCATCACCGTCCACATTGAGTTTATCAAAGAATAATAAAGATAATTTCAAAACAGCAAACCGAATTCCATTAAAAAAGGTACTGCCGTTCGTCACGGCAGTACCTTCAGCCTGCTGACAAAGGGTT
>DCGU01000011.1 GCA_002315325.1 Clostridiales bacterium UBA1770 | reverse complement strand
GGGGCCAACACCGACCGGTCCCCCTACGATTCCGGCTCCTATGCATCGTCCACGACCTACGTGACGGGTAAAGCCGTCGTGATGGCAGCGGATGAACTGAAGGAAAAAATGCTCACCGTGGCAGCCGATATGACGGGCATGCCCCGGGAACAATTGACGTATCAAAACAGTGCGGTTGTTTCACTTGACGGCAAAACGGTTGTTTCATCCCGTGAAATTGCCGATGCCGCCATGAACGGTTCTCCCGTTTCCGTGGAAGCCACTGCCAAGAACACGTCCAAAACGTCGCCGCCTCCCTTTATGGTCGGTATGGCGGAAATCGAACTGGATCCCGAAACCGGTGCCGTCAAACTGCTGGATTATCAGGCTGTCGTCGATTGCGGCACCGTCATTAATCCCTCGCTTGCCCGCGTACAGGCGGACGGCGGTATCGTACAGGGCATCGGTATGGCACTCTACGAGGATATCCATTACGATGAAAAGGGCCGCCTTTCCGAGAATAACTTAATGAAATACCGCCTGCCGACGCGACTTGACGTCGGGCATATCAGCGTGGACTTTGCTCCCAGTTATGAGCAGAACGGCCCGTTCGGTGCAAAATCCATCGGTGAGATTGTCATCAATACGCCGGCGCCTGCCATTGCGCACGCCGTCTACCGTGCCTGCGGCAAATGGTTCCGCACGCTGCCCATCACACCCGAACGCATTATGATGGAGTCTGTTGACGGTGACGGGGAATGATTCACCTTTGTTATTTGGCCGCCGGCTGCAGCCGGCGGTTCGGTGAGAATAAACTCCTGGTCCCGTTTGCAGGCGTGCCGCTGTGGCGGCACGGATACGCCGCATTGGTACAGGCGCGCGACGCCTTCGGTGCCAAACTGCACGTCATTTCGCGCTTTCCCGAGATTCTCGATGCCGTGGGGGATGAAGGCGTTTTCTCCCCGGACAGTGAAAAGGGAAAGAGCTATTCCGTACGTGCCGCGTTGGACGCGGCAGGACCCGTTTTGCCGCAGGATAAAATCCTGTTTTTGACGGCGGACCAGCCCAAAATATCGGCAAATACGGTATTGCGCCTGCTCTCGCTGCCCCTGGCTCAAACGCAGGGGGACAGCCTGCCGCTGATTGCCTGCGTGTCCGACGGCATAACCGACGGCAACCCCGTTGTCTTTTCCGCCAGCCTTGTGGATGCGCTGCGTCAATTGGAAGGGGATGCCGGCGGGAAAAGTCTCTTCGTTCGTTTCCCCGACAGAGTTGCGCGGATTACTGCCTCCCCCGACGAGCAAAAAGATATTGATACAAAAGAAGATATGACGTCACTGTAACGACGCAAAACGGGTGCTTTTTCGGCACCCGTTTTTTGCGTCGTTCGGTACGGACGGGAGAATGGGGAAAAGAGAGAAAAACGCCGCCGCACAACGCAGAAATGCATAATGGATGTATATAATTCATCTTTGCCGTGCTGCGAAATGTTCATTGTGCATAATACACATAATTTTGTACTTTTCTTTGCCTTTTTCTCACTTTACGTGCATAGATACAGTGTTGACAGAAACAGTTTATCATGGTAAAATCAAGATGTATTTTTTCTTTTCCCAAATGGACTTTTTTGCTGCAAAAAGCAGATAAAATCACGTAAAGAATAGGAGTGATACCGTGGGCGAGTTATTGCGAATGGAACACATCAGCAAGCGTTTTGGCACCTTCTACGCCAACCGCGACATCAGCCTAACTGTAAACCGCGGGGAGGTCTTGACGCTCCTCGGCGAAAACGGCGCCGGAAAGTCTACCCTGATGAACGTCCTCACCGGACTCTATCAGCCGACAGAAGGCAGCATATGGCTCAATGGGCAAAAAATCAAAATTGACTCTCCCAGCCAGGCGGTCAAATTGGGCATTGGCATGGTGCACCAGCACTTCATGCTCGTTGACGCCATGACTGTGTTTGAAAATATTATTCTCGGTGATAAGCATGCGAAGGGCATTTTTGTAGACAAGGACGCCCGCCGCGGGGAAATTGAGGAACTCTCCGCAAAGTACGGTCTGGAGGTTCAGCTCGATAAGCCTATCACCGAGATTTCTGTTGGTGAACAACAGCGTACCGAAATCCTGAAAGCGCTCTACCACGGCGCCGAACTTTTAATTCTTGACGAACCCTCCGCAGCATTGACCGACATTGAGGTCGAAGGTCTGTTTGCCATCATCTTAAAACTCATCGGCGAGGGCAAGAGCGTTATTTTTATCAGCCACAAAATGCGCGAAGTACTCCGCATTTCCGACCGTATCACCGTGCTGCGGTTGGGACAGGTGGTCGGTACCGTCAAGCGCACCGATACGGACGGTATCATGTTGGCCAAGATGATGATCGGTCACGAACTGCAGCCCGTGCATTATGAAAAGAAGGACAGCAGTGCCGAGCCCGTCGTTGCCGAAATGAAAAATATCGACTATCATAAAACCTCGAAGCACAGCGGGATTAACGACGTATCCCTGAAAATCCGCAAGGGCGAAATCGTCGGTATTGCCGGTGTCGACGGCAACGGCCAAACCCAGCTCGCCCAGCTCATCACGGGTGTCATTGCACCCGAGGGCGGCGAGATTGATTTAAACGATCACAAGGTCGGTGTATTCGATCCCAACGGCTTTATCCACAGCGGTGTTTCGCACGTGCCGGAGGACAGAAACCACCAGGGACTCATCGGTAATATGACGATTTCCGAAAACCTGGTGTTGAAGAACTGCGATACCGAAACGTTCAGCTACGGCAAGGGGCTTTTGCTTAACAAGAAGGCAATCGATGCCTACGCCGACGATATCGTCCAAAAGTACGACGTACGCTGCACGTCCGTCTTTCAGACCGTTCGCTCTCTTTCGGGCGGTAACCAGCAAAAGGTGCTGCTTGCCCGTGAATTTGAATCGGATCCCACCCTGTTGGTGGTGGCGCATCCGACGCGCGGTCTTGATATCGGTGCCACCCGCGCCGTTCACGACAAAATTATCGCTGCCCGCGACCGCGGTGCCGGCATTCTCCTAATCAGTGCGGACTTCGATGAAATTCTCGAAATGTCCGACCGCATCATCGTCCTGTTCGAGGGGCGCGTGATGGGTGAGTTCAGCGGTAAGGAACCACCCGTCAATGAAATTTCCTTGGCTATGACCGGTAAGTGAGGAACACAGCATGGAAAAATTAAAACAGAAATTGCAAACCGCTTTGGTCCCGATTCTCTCCATCCTGCTCGCCTTCATCATCGGCGGCATTATCATGGCGATTCTCGGTGCCAATCCGTTTACGGCGGTGAAATACCTCTTTAAGGGGGCATTCGGTGCCAAGGCCAATATCGGTACCACGCTGGCCAAGGCCACACCCCTGATGTTTACCTCGTTGTGCGCCTGCTTTGCCTACAAATGCGGCGTCTTCAACCTCGGCGGGGAAGGGCAGTTTTTAATGGGTTCCGTTGCGTCCTTCGTCGTTGCCTACCTGACCGGTGTCAAAGGTTTCTTCGGCATTCTGCTTTGCCTGATTGTCGGTGCACTCGCCGGCGGTCTGTGGGCCGTGATTCCCGGCATTTTGAAAATCGCGCGCGGGCAGAACGAAATGATCATTTCCATTATGCTCAACTACGTGGCGACACTCTTTATGGGTGTCATTTATACCAGCTGGATTCGTGACGGGGACGTTCCCCAAACGCCGGCAGTCGACGAACTGGTGCGTTTGCCCCGCGTCTTCTCCCATATGCGTTTTACCTGGGGCTTCTTCATCGCCATCGCGGTCGGACTGCTGTTGTATTACGTGCTCTTCTGGACGTCCGGCGGTTTAAAACTGCGTGCCGTCGGTAACAATATGACGGCTTCCCGCTTTAACGGTATCCCCGTCAAACGTATGATTTTGCTCAGTTTCACCGTTTCAGGTGCCATCGCGGGCCTGGGCGGCGGTGCCGAACTGTTGGGTACCCAGTTCCGTTTGATTAACGGCTTCGGTGCCGGCTACGGTTTTGACGGTGTAGCCATGGCCCTCATCGGTCAGCTTCATCCCATCGCTACGTTGCTCGTTTCACTCTTCTTTGCCATCCTGCGTGTGGGTTCCACCACGATGCAGGCGGCGACCGGTGTGCCCACCAGCGTTTCGGATATCATTCAGGCACTCGTCATCGTCTTCTCGGTTGCCGGTATGGCTCTCACGAAACTGCCCGAGTTTGAAGTGTGGAAAAAGCGCTTCTTCTCAAGAAAGGGGGATAAGTGATATGACCTGGATTACGGGATTATTGGAAACCACCGTACGCTTGGCAATTCCCCTTTTGTTGATTTCTTTAGCAGAGTTGTACGGCCAGCGTGCCGGTATGGTCAATATCGGTTTGGAGGGCTTGGCAGCGCTCGGTGCGCTCGTCGGCTTCCTCATTTGTTACGGTACCGGTTCCGTTTGGCTGGGTTTGCTTTGCGGCGGCCTTGCCGGCGTAGCCGTCAATATGGTTTACGCCTTTTCCACCATTCATCTTTGCGCCGACCATACGGTGTACGGTATGGCCATTAACATTTTTGCCCCCGCACTTGCCTCGTTCCTCTATCGCGTCTTTACCGACGATACCTCTGGTTTGAAACAGGTGCAAATCCTGTCCGGCGTCAATATCCCTTTTTTGAAGGATATTCCCGTCGTCGGTAATTTGCTGTTCAATCAAAACCTGATGGTGTATATCACCGTCGTGCTGGTCATTTTCACGGCAATCTTCTTTAAAAAGACGCGTTTCGGTCTCAACTATAAAGCAGTCGGCGAACATCCGCAGGCTGCCGCAACGCTGGGCATCAACGTCGTCGGCATCAAGTATTTGGCTTGTACGATTTGCGGCTTTTTGTCCGGTGTCGGCGGTGCCTATATCACCACCTGCTATTCCGGTACCTATACCGACGGTATCGTGGCCGGCCGCGGCTTTATCGCGCTGGCAGCCGTTATTTTCGGCCGCTGGAACGCCAAGGGCGTATTGCTCGCCTGTCTCTTCTTCGGTCTTTGCGATGCCCTGCAGATTAAACTGCAGGTGCTCGGCATCGGCATTCCTTACCAGTTCTTCCAGGGTATTCCGTATATCGCCACGGTTATGCTGCTCAGCATCATCGGCGCAAAGCAGGCGGGTCCCAAGGCCAACGGACAACCCTATCGCCGCGAGTTGCGGTAATTCAATCGGTTATAACGCGAAAGCGTTGTGATAAAATAAAAATAAACGGGAGAAAGAAAAATGAAAAAACTCACTGCACTTGTTTTGGTTCTTGCCATGGTTATGGCATTGTCTCTGGCACTCGTTTCCTGCGGAAACGAAGAGAAAAAAGATGGCTTTAAAGTGGCCATGATCTGCGACAGTAACATTAAGGACGGCGGTTGGGGCGCTGCTTGCTACAACGCCATGGTCAATGCCGCTGCAGCCCAGGGTTGGGAAACCGCTTATTCCGATTCCATCGCACAGAACGCTTATTATGAAGCCATCATTTCCTACTGCAACCTCGATTACGATCTCATTTTCGCTCCCGGTTCTCAATACTCCGACGCCGTTCTGCAGGCCGCTGCAGAGTATCCCGACGTATGCTTCGCTCTTTTGAACGGTGCCGCTACGCTGCCCGAAAAGGCTGAAAACAAAAACGTTACCTCTCTTCTCCCCAACGCAACCCAGATTGGTTGGATTGCCGGTGCATTGGCCGGTTTGATGACCGAATCCTGCAAGCTCGGCTTTATCGGCGGTATGGAACTCGAAACCACCAAGGCTAAGGCAAAGGGCTTTGAAGAAGCTGCTAAGTACGTTGCCGCTAAGGAAGGCAAAACCGTTGAACTGTTGAACGTGCCCTACGTCGGCAACTTCAACGACGCTTCCAAGGGTAAGGAATTTGCATCTGCTCTGATTGCCGACGGTGCCGACGTCTTCTTCGGCGACGCTTCTGCCGTTGACTCCGGTGCACGCGCTGCCATTGACGAAGCAAATACCAAGGCCGGTGCCATCACCATTTTCGATATCGCACAGCCTGCCGACATTCTCGGTCAGAACCCCTGCGTTATCTGCTCTCAGATTACCGACAACGCCGCTATGATCAAGGCTTGCATGCAGGCTGTTGAGAACAAGACCTTCGGCGGCGAAGTTATCTACGGTACGATGGAGAACGGTTGTCTCTCTGCCGGTAAGATCAATACCGAACTGGTTCCTGCCGAAATTCAGGAAAAGTACAACGCTTACCTGCAGGAAATGATCAACGGCACTTTCATGAAATAATATTGCACCGCAGTCCGACAGGACCGCGGCAATAGAAAAAGAACGGGGACGGTTCGTCCTCGTTCTTTTTTGTCGGTACCTGTCACGCAGGTCGCTGTGCCGTCGTATTGCAGCAGCGGCAGGAGCGTCGGGGTGGATTCTCAAACGGAAATATGGTATAATACGCATATAGATAGGCGTCCCGTGCCGTCACGTCGGCACGGAATCGGCGAAAAAACGGAGAGTGTTTTTATGACGAAACGTAAAAAATCAGTTGTTTTGGCTTACGTATCCCTTCTATTATGTGTTTTTCTTTGCGGCGGTGCTTTGTTGACCCTGTCTTCCTGCGGCGAAGAATCCTCTGTCGAAAAACAGGAACCGTCGGGTGATGCGTCTGCGATGGAAGGGTATACCATGGGTGGGTCCACCTACTGTGACGGTGTGATGAGCGTTGCATTCGTCAACGCCGACCATACGGATTTCATTTTGGTCCAATGTAAGATGACCGAGGCACAGGCAGACGTTTTCTTTGATATCGATTGGATGATTGATAATTACGAGCAGACGTGTTACGCCTATCTCGAATCAATCGGGGGCGTTACGCAAAAGAACCTCTGCGATAAAATCCCGGCACAGGAAACCTACGCCGATTACGTCGGCAAAACCATCGGCGACCTGGAGGCCGACGGCCTTTGCCTTATGGGACTCAATAATGAGGAAGACGATTATCTCTTCTTCGAATACGGCGACGATTACTATATCTACAAAATCGTCACC
Organism: Clostridiales bacterium UBA1770; assembly: GCA_002315325.1. Classification (GTDB taxonomy): domain Bacteria; phylum Bacillota; class Clostridia; order Oscillospirales; family CAG-272; genus UBA1770. Next base: position 3,131 of record DCGU01000011.1, on the reverse strand, counting down.
GTGCAAAAATTCGAGTCGCTGTTCGACGTGTCCGACGTGGAACTCCAGACCCTGACAATCGAATCCGTCACCTTCTACGACTTTGTCGATTACACCGCACTTCCTGTGGAAACGGATTGACGGTTTGACAGGTTCGGTTATTGCTGTGACCAAATAAAAACGATACCCCGCCGCACTGCTATCAAACAGCGGCGGGGTATCGTTCTATATAGGAAATAGGAATCGTTCTTTTGTTGCCTGGGCTCAGCAGCTTTCTTGGATAAAGCCGTCTTTGATGCTCGTGCAAAGATGCACCGCTTCGCCGTCCCCGTCGATTGCCGTGTGCCCGTATTTGTCACTGACCAGTCGTGTATCCTGCAGCACAAAAGCATCCGGATGCGACAGATAGAGCAGCGGCAGTATCTTCTTTACGTTTGTGTCCGAAATACTGTTTTCGGTAACGTCAAGCGGGAAAATCGCGACGTTGAGACCGACGGAAAGCAGCTTTTTTACTGCCTGCGGGTCGCGGGCAAAATTGGACTCCGTTTCGTTCTCACCATTGAACGTTTGGATGCCGCCGCCCATGACGTAAATGCCGCTCAAACGGGGCAGCATTTCTTCTTTGGTTAAGAGCTGCGCCAGGTTTGTTAATGCCCCCGTTGTGATATAGGTCACCGCGTCAAAACCGGACAAAACTGCCTCGAATTGTGCAAACGGGATTTCATTTTTTGTGCCTGCTTCACTGCAATAATCAGAGAATAAGATGGCAGCGGCACCGTATTGGGGATGCGGTACAACAACGTAATCCGGTTTGACCGGCAGGGTATTGATCAACGACAGCGCGGCGGTATCATCGGCACGCATATCGGTATCCAGCACAATAACCTTCTTTTTGTCCGAAACGATGCGCGTCAGATCTATCTTGGTTTGCGCAATACGGAAGGGGGTGCGCCGCTCAATGACGCTGACGCAATACGCAAGCGTTTCCTTGAGCTTGTCGGTTTCCTGCAGGATGTCATCGTACAGGGCAGGGTCGTCCGTGTCGATTTCCAGGACAAAGCGGTCTTCCTCGATGCGCATGCGGCGTATGGCGTGATGCATCAGTTTGAAGATGGTCTGCTGTCCCGCGTCGCCGATTTCCAAATTGCGGTCCGAGGCAATATCCAGTTCGTCCGCCAAGCGAATCAGCGCCGCCAGGTACGGCAGCCGTACCGCATTGCCGCTCGGCATCATCATCTCGGCAGGCATATAGTGCTCATCAAACAAATCGGTTTTCCGGTGGGATTCGGAAACGAGTGCGATGGCTTGCATGTGCTGTTCCGAGGGAATATCGAAAAGGGGCGCGTATTTGTAAATCATTTGCTTGCTGAAGGAATGGTGGAAACTGCGGATGGTATCCTTGATATTGTCATGCGGATGCTTCAGCCTGTACTCGCTGCTGACGACCCGCTCGTACAATTCTTTATAATTGTCTTCCGTGATGCCCATGCCGCAGTCGTGCAGATAGGCACTCATAATCAAAATGAAGAGCTCGTCTTCGTTGAGTTCATCCGCACAGTCCCCGATGATGACGTTGCAAAATTCCAGCACGTGCAGGGAATGGAGCACCGTGTGGTCCGTAAAATCCGGGAAGAACAGCTTGTATTTTTCAAGGGCGTTGAACAGGACAACGGCAACGCTCTTGACAATTCTGCTGTACCCGGGATTCAGTTTTTCCAGTTTTCGCTCGCAATAAAACTCAGTATCTCTCATATAAATCCTATTTTACCTCGACGCGTTTGCTCTTTTTTCGGTTTGTTTTTTATCTATATAATAGTAACATAATCTGTGTGATAAATCAACTCTAAACTGCCCCGCCCGGTACGAAATCTGACGGCTTTACAGGAAACACGGACCTGTTTTGCGCGCACACCGGGAATCAGAAAAAACGGGCAGTGAAAAGCGTTGATTTCCAATATAAAATATGCTATATTTATGTAAGAGTAACAGTCGAACGGAATACAGGAGGACAGGTATCGTGGATATAGAGATTCGCCCCTTCCGCGGGGAAGACAAAGCGCTCGTCGAGGCCTTTTATGCGCAGATGGGTTATGAAACCACTTTCTTTTTCAACGCAACGGGATATAACTACCGCCGCACCATGCGCTTTTTCGGGGAGGACCCCGATCCGGATATCCGCCATTGGGCAGCCATCTTGGACGGCCGTATGGTGGGGTACGTGTTCGTTTGGCAAATCAGCAAAAAGATTGTCGAAATGGGTATCGTCGTGGCAGATGATTGCAAGGGCAAACATTTGGGGCGTGCACTGATTGACACCGTTAAGGATTGGTGTCGGGCAAACGGCAAGGGCGGGATACTTTTGACAACGCATCCCGCCAATATCCGCGGGCAGATGCTCTACCGCAGAAGTGGGTTCGAGCATATCGGCACGTCCAATAATAAAGGCGAGTTTTTGTTCCTGTATACCTTCCCGGAGGAAAATTGACGTGGAAAAAGAAATTCGCAAAATCCATTTGATTCCGTATGCGCACCACGATTACGCCTGGTGCAATACGCGCAAATGGCATATCTATCGCTATATCCGTGCCTTTGATGCCTATCTGCAGTGCATGCAGGAAGACCCGGAATTGACGCTGACGGTGGATAATATCGACCACAGCGTGGGTGAATTTGTGAAGTATTGCCCCGGCAGCCTGCCGCTTTTCAAACAGATGATGCACGAAGGCCGCATTTGCGTCTCCAACGGCGGTATGGCGCTGCTGCGTCCCGCCCTGTTTGATGGGGAAATGACCATCCGTAACGCCGTGGACGGTGCACGTACCTTCTGCCGCCTGTTTGATATAACGCCCGAAGATATGCCGACCTTTTGGGCGGCTGACGTGGGGCCGGGGTGTACCCAAATCCCGCAAATTATGACACAGCTCGGTGTCAAAATGTACCGTTTCAAACGCTCGGAAGCCGTTATGAACCTGGACGGCGTACCGGAGGTCTTTCATTGGCGGGGGCTTGACGGCAGCACCGTCATTGTTGAGCGTACGTCCTACAGCGCCCCGTGGCGCGAAACCTTTGCCGGCATAACGGCGGAAAACGGCGAGGAGACGTGTGCCCGTTTTGAAGAAGAACATTTAAAAAATCGTAAATTGCAATAGCAA
>DCGU01000093.1 GCA_002315325.1 Clostridiales bacterium UBA1770 | reverse complement strand
GCCAATCATAATAAATATTTTTGCAACGTTTTGCAAAAATATTCAATTTAGTATTGACCCGGCAGTACGTTGCGGGTATAATAAAGAAAAGTGTCATTTGTTGCAAAAATCTTCATTTGGGGTGCCATATGGAAATCAAACGAGATTCTTATCTGTCTGCATTGATCAATCGAAAAGAAAACGGACTGATTAAAGTGATTACCGGTATCCGCAGAAGCGGGAAATCATATCTGCTCAACACAATATTTTATAACGATTTAATTTCCCGGGGCGTAAAGGAAGACCATATTGTCCGTTTCGCCTTTGATTCTGCCGATGATTTGGAGAAGATAGGCGAAAATTTGGTTGCGCTTGAGAAAGAAGATAAAAAAGTCAATCCGGAAAAGTTTATGGCGTACGTTCGTTCCCATATAAAAGATGACGATACGTACTACCTGTTACTTGACGAAGTGCAGCTGCTTGATTGCTTTGAAAGTGTGTTAAACGGTTACCTGCGCCGAGATAATATGGACGTATACGTCACGGGAAGTAACGCAAAATTTCTTTCCGGTGACATCATTACGGAGTTTGCCGGCCGCGGTGACGAAATCAGAGTATTTCCTCTCTCATTTTCAGAGTTTATGACCGTGTATCCCGGAGATAAATACGAGGGATTGACACAGTATATGACGTACGGCGGCATTCCGCTTGTTGTCCTTCGCCAAAATGAAAATGACAAGGCGCGGATGCTCCAAAATCTATTTGAAGAAATTTACGTTCGTGATATCGTAAAAAGAAATAAGCTGAAAAAGCAAGGCGAACTTGAAGATTTGCTGAACGTTCTGTCATCCGCAATCGGTTCGCTGACCAATCCTGAAAAACTGAAAAAGACGTTTCGTTCCGTTAAAAACAGCACCATTACGACCGTGACAATCAACAAATATTTGAAATGTCTTGAAGATGCCTTCCTGATTGAATCGGCAAAACGATATGATATAAAAGGCAAGGCCTATATAGAAACGCCCCAAAAGTATTATTTCTCCGATTTAGGCCTTAGAAACGCTCGCATTAACTTCCGTCAATTTGAGCAAACCCACGCAATGGAAAACGTCATCTATAACGAACTGAAAATGCGCGGTTACAACGTTGGCGTAGGTGTCGTACCGGTTGCAGAGCGAAACGAGAACGGTAACGTTGTCAGAAACCAATTGGAGGTTGATTTTGTTTGCAACCTCGGTTCAAAACGATACTACGTTCAGTCTGCATATGCAATGCCAACCGCTGAAAAACAGAACCAAGAAACAAGGCCGCTTCGCAAAATAGACGATTCCTTCAAAAAAATAATCGTTACAAAGGATATTGTTCCGACCGCCTATGACGAAAACGGCATACTCACAATAAGTTTGTACGATTTCTTATTAGACAAAAACAGTATTGACAGATAAAGAAAGCCGGTGAGATTTTGACCTTCGGAAAAAACAAAGAAGTCGATATGACACAGGGCAGCATTACGGGGCATTTAATCCGTTTTGCACTGCCGATGCTGGTCGGCTATCTCTTTCAACAATTGTATAACACCGTGGATTTGTTCGTCGTTGGCAACTACGTCGGTGACGCCGCCTACGGGGCCGTCGGGTCCGTCACGCCCATCATCAACACCCTCATCGGGTTCTTCCTGGGGCTTGCTTCGGGTGCCGGCGTACTGGTCTCCCAATATTTCGGCGCGGGCGACCGCGAAAACGTGAGCAAAACGGTACACACCTTTATGGCAATCACGTGGGGCATGAGCATCGCTTTCACCGTCGTCGGCCTTGGCACGACGCCGCTGATGCTGCGCCTGATGGGCCTGACCGAGGGTCCCATCTATGAGGAAGCCAAAACCTACCTCTTCATCTATTACACGGGCGTTATCGGTCTGATGATTTACAACACCGGGTCCGGTATTCTGCGCTCCGTCGGCGACGCGCGCCGTCCGTTTTGGTTTTTGGTGATTACAGCCGTGCTCAACACGCTGTTGGACCTTCATTTTGCCAAGGACCTGCACTGGGGCGTGGCCGGCGTAGCTTGGGCCACCGTCATTGCCCAATGCGTATCCGGTTTACTGGTACTCATCACGCTGCTGCGCGCCAAGGGCACGACCTACCGCTACGAATGGCGCAAAACGCGCGTGGACAAAACCATTCTAAAACAGATTATGCGCATCGGTCTGCCCTCTGCCCTGCAGATGGCCATCACTTCCTTTTCCAACGTATTCGTACAGGGATACATGGTGGGATTGGGCGACGATATTCTCGGCGGCTGGACAACCTACGGCAAGGTCGACGCCTTTGCCCTGCTGCCCATGCAGAGTATCGCCATGGGCTCCACAACGTTCTTAGGGCAAAACCTGGGTGCCGGCAAGTTGAAACGCGCCAAGCGCGGCACAACCGTCGCTGTCATCATGGGGCTTATCATCACGGCCCTGTGCCTGCTCCCCATTATGATTTGGACGCCTGCCATTGCAGCCGTGTTCAACAAATCCCCCGGTATTGTCGAACAATCGGTGCTTATTTTGCGTCTCTTGTCCCCCTTCTACCTGTTGTGCTGTTTCAACCAGATTTATGCCGGTGCCCTGCGCGGTGCGGGTGATTCCCGCGCCCCCATGTATATTATGCTGGGTTCCTTCGTGGTGCTGCGCCAGATTTATCTGTTTATCATCAAGCGTGTCGCCTACGTCACCACCTGGGTGGTACTGGGATACCCCTTGGGCTGGTTGGCGTGTTCCATCGCCTGCTTCCTGTATTACAAATTCGCCCATTGGGAGAAGCACAAAGTTACCTCCGTACAAACGGAAACGGAAAACGATACCGAATAACCAATCTAAAACGTTACGCACAAAAAGCCGCAAGCGGATAAACCGCTCGCGGCTTTTTGTACGTAACTCTTAACTCTTAGTTCTTAACTCTTAACTCAGTTCTGTCTGCCCATTTGCGCGACGTCCAGCCATTCCAGGCCGTTTTCCGTGATGACAGAGGCTTTTTTGTACATCGTCCAGTCGCCCTCCGTCCATTTGCGGAACACCTTGGCCACGTCATTGACGTAGATGAAATCCTCCACCTCACCGTACTGTGACACCAGCGGCTTGATTTCGTGTTTGTCCGTGCAGGCGGATATGATGACGTTGTTCTTCACGACGCTGCAGCCGGGGTTGCCGCCGAAGTAGGGGTTCCCCTCCACGTTGCTGTAGTCGTCCTGCACCTGCGCCCAATTCGGGAATGCCTCGTTCCACAAATCCTTCTGCAGCGCTTCGTTATACCGTTGTGCGAACAGGCCGCCGCCCTGCTTGGTGTGCGTGAACCAGGTGTAATCCGGCACGTCCATCAAACCGTCGTAACCGCGCTGGTCGTACATAAAGGAATACCATTTGGAACCGGCGTCATAGGCCATCGTATTGACGATGATATTATTTTCAATCACCATATCGCGGCCGCCGCCGATTTGGAAGGCCTGACCGTGTACCCAGTCGTCCACACCCGATATATCAACCAACAGGTTGCCGAAAATACGGACACCGGACATACAGTCGTCCATGTAAATGCCGATGGGTTGGAAATCATCGTTGCCTATGTCGTGAAGATAATTGTACCGCACTTCACTGCCGTAGGAAACCCAGTTGCGGCCTGCGTAGATAGCACCGGAGTCGGTGGCATTTTCGCAGACGCGGTAGAGCTCGTTGTATTCCAACACTTGATACGGGCCGGAAAAACTCATACCCGTGTGGGGCGAGTCGTGCAGTTCGTTGTGGGACGCGGTATTACCGCAACCCGTCAGTGAAATACCATCCTGGGAAACCATAATGACTTCGGACCAGTTGTGAATGAGGTTGTTGTCCACCAGGTTGTTGCCGCGCGTCAGCGTATTGCCGTCGCCGCCGTTCACCCAAATACCGCCGGAACCGACGTAGTTGATCACGTTATTATAGAACAAGCTGTTGGTTACACCGGACCCCTGCATACCGCAGCCGGCCACGCAAGTGACGTGACAGTTCTGCACCGTGATATTGTTGCCGCTCACCCAGAAACCGTTGCCGCGGCTGTTCTTGACGGTCAGGTTGTCAATCGTCACGTTGGAAGCGGAACAGGCCACGACGGCACCCGCGTACAGCGACATATCGATGGTGTCGTTGTTCAGATCGGCATCCTCGTTCGGATATAGGTACAGCACACCGTTTTCGCGGTCCAGATACCATTCACCCGGGGCGTCCAATTCTTCAAACACGTTGTAGAAATAGTAGGGGGCGTCCGCTCTGGCACCGTACCAGCTGGAAAACTTATTGGTGAGCAGCCGCTGATCCTTGTCGAATGCACCGATAAGGCTGGCGCTGTCTGCCCAGTCGTAATACCAATAGCCGTACATCCAAACGTCTTTAAAGGTGGCCCAGGACGCGATGCGGGCGGCCAGGTCGGCATCAATGCGGTAGGTATCGGTATTGGGATTGCCGCCTGCCGTAAAACGACCGCCGTTTTCATGGACGTTATCACCGGCCTGAACGACCTCACCCGTGCCCAGCCATCCCTCGTTGGGATAGCGCGCCAGCGTCATGCGGCGGCCGTTATAGAACAGTTCGCACGCGCTGCCGCCGGTATATTGACCATCATCGTAGAAAACGGCCGTGCAGTAGACGCCGCGGGCGTAAATGCCGCCGTATTGCTCCGCCGTCACACCGTAATCGGACAGTTTGACGCAAACGACGTTTGCTTTGGCATCGTCGCACAGGCGCGCCAGCGTTGCCTCGTCTGTCACGGGTTTAAAATCCGACAGTTTTAAGGAAATACCGGCGTTCAAAATCGAGGCCTGTTCGCCGTCCCCGATATAGGTGATGGGGCAGGTTTCGGTACCTGCATCCTCAACGCTGAGATTGAAATAGGTATTCATATATTCGCCGGCACCCACGTGGACCGTGATGGAGGAGTACCAAGTCTTATCCAATTTGCGCACGTAATCGCGGGCCGCCGCCAAGGTTGCAAACGTCTTTGCAGCGCTGCCGTCCGCCGTCGCGTCGTTGCCGGACAATGAAACGTACAAATCCAGCGGGGCGACAGTATCCGGCTTTTGCGGCTGCTCTTCACCGGGGCCATCCGGGACGTCCGGTGTATCGGGCGTATCAGGGACGTCGGGCTCTTTTCCCGTGTCGGGATTCTTTTCCCCGCCGCAGGCGGCAAGCATCGTGATGCACATGAGTGCTGCCAAAAGCAAACAAAGGCACGTTGACAGAAGTTTGGCGTTTCTTTTTTTCATGGTCGTCTCACTTTCATTTTGGGTAACCTCTAATAATTAGGTTATC
>DCGU01000078.1:3885-39567 GCA_002315325.1 Clostridiales bacterium UBA1770 | reverse complement strand
TGCACTTGTTATTATAATCTGCCCCTGCCTTGTGCAAAGGGAGGTGGCACGCGAAGCGTGACGGAGGGATTGTATCACTGGCAATGAACCGCCAAGCCTCCCATTTGGCCGGCTTAAAGCAAAATTTCCCACTTATACAGACTATTTAAGAAAGGCAGATATATTATGGAAAAACTGACTGCACAACAGAAAAAGTTCCTGCAAAAGACGGCTGCCGAGATCCGCATCGGCATTCTCGAATCCGTCCACGCCGCAAAATCCGGTCATCCGGGCGGCTCCCTGTCCATCGCGGACATCCTCTCCTACCTCTATTTCCAGGACATGAACGTCGACGCCAAGAATCCCAAGGCCGCCGACCGCGACCGTCTGGTCCTGTCCAAGGGCCACGCCGCACCCGCTCTGTACGCCACGCTGGCACAGAAGGGCTACATTCCGAAGGAAGATTTGCTGACTCTGCGTAAGATTGACTCCTATCTGCAGGGCCATCCCGATATGAAGCACACCCCCGGTGTGGATATGTCCACCGGTTCTCTGGGCTTGGGTATCTCCGCTGCCGCCGGCATGGCACTCGCTGCCAAGATTGACGGCAAGGATTACCGCACCTACACCATCGTCGGCGACGGCGAATCCGAAGAGGGCCAGGTTTGGGAGGCGCTGCTGTTTGCCGCACACTACAAACTGGATAACTTCTGCGTCATTCTGGATGCCAACGGCCTGCAGATTGACGGTGCCACCAAGGACGTTATGAACACCGCCCCCCACAAGGAAAAGTTCGAGGCCTTTGGTTATCACACCATTGAGGTGGACGCCCACGATTTCGACGCGCTGGACGCTGCTTTCAAAGAAACGCGCGCCACTAAGGGCTGCCCCACCGCCATCGTTGCCCACAGCGTCAAGGGCAAGGGTGTTTCCTTTATGGAGAACGCCGTCAACTGGCACGGCGCCGCACCGAACGACGAACAGTTCGCAACGGGTTTAGCGGAACTGCAGGCAGCGCTTGCGGCTCTGAACGACTGAAAGGAGAATAACGGATATGGCAAAAATGGCAACACGTGAGGCCTACGGTAACGCACTGGCCGAACTCGGTGAAAAATATAATTTCGTGGTTTTGGACGCCGACCTGGCAGCCGCCACGAAGACGGGCGTTTTCAAAAAGAAATACCCCGAACGCTTCTTTGACTGCGGCATTCAGGAGGGCAACATGATCGGTGTGTGTGCCGGTCTCGCCGCTGCCGGCAAAGTACCGGTTTGCTCCACCTTCGCAATGTTCGCTGCCGGCCGCGCTTACGAGCAAATTCGTAACGCTGTCGGTTATCCCCACCTGGGCGTTAAGATTTGCGCCACCCACGCCGGCATTACCGTCGGTGAAGACGGTGCAACCCACCAGTGCAACGAGGACATCGCGCTGATGCGCACCATCCCCGGCATGACCGTCATTTGTCCCGCCGACGAGGCCGAAACGAAGGCCGCTGTGGAAACCGCCATCACGACGGACGGTCCCTTCTATATTCGTCTGGGCCGTTTCGCTGTGCCGGACGTTCACGGCGAAGACTATAAGTTCCAACTCGGCAAGGGCGATACGCTGGCAGACGGTAAGGACGTCACCATCATCGCCACCGGCTTTATGGTGCACCTGGCACTGGAAGCCCGCGACCTGCTGGCCGCCAAGGGCATTTCCGCCCGTGTGGTTGACCTGCACACCATCAAACCCTTGGATACCGAAGTGATCATCAAGGCTGCCAAGGAAACCGGCGCCATCGTCACCGCAGAGGAAGCCACCGTTATCGGCGGCCTGGGCGCTGCCGTGGCAGAGACCGTTTGCGGCGCCTGCCCCGTACCCGTTCTGCGCGTCGGTACCGAGGATACCTTCGGCCGCTCCGGCACGGTTCCGGCTCTCTTGGAGATGTACGGCCTGACCGCCGCCAATATTGCTGCCAAAGCTGAAGCAGCCGTGGCTCTGAAGAAATAATTTCGCTTCTTATGGAGCAAAAACGTTTTACCAAAAATGACGCCGGGTTTATCTGCGGGCATTGCGGCAAAGAAGTAGAGCCCCTGGGCTATACCTCCCGCAATCACTGCCCGTTTTGCCTGTGGTCACGCCACGTGGACGAACTGCCGGGGGACCGCGCCTGCGAATGCGGGGCATTAATGGAACCCGTCAGCGCCGCGCCAGACCCCAAACACGGCTACGTCATTGTGCATCGCTGTACGGTTTGCGGCGCCATCCGCCGCAACCGCGCCGCGCACGAAGCCAAGAACCAGCCTGACGATATCAAATTGATTATTGCGCTGACGGCAAGACAGCCTTAACTGTCCTATGCCTGTCAGCTGCATCCGAGAGGAGAATACGCCATGACACCGGCTCAACCTTTATACGTGCCCAAACACGCCCAATGCACCGAGCTGTCCCTGCTGTCATCCGACGGCAAGACGCAGCTGGCCCTCTACCGCTATACACCGTCGAACGTGCCGGTCCGCGCCGCCGTACAAATCGTACACGGCATGACCGAGTATTTCTACCGCTATACCGAGGTAGTCGACGTCCTGTGCGAACAGGGATATGAAGTATGGGGCGACGACCACTTGGGCCACGGCAACACCGTTAAGGACCCCAAGGATTTCGGTTACTTTGCCGATAAGGACGGCGACGCGCGCCTGTCGGAAGACGAGCACCTGATTACGGGTGCCATCCGCGCCGCGCACCCCGACCTGCCCATCTTTATCATGGGGCACAGTATGGGTTCCTTTATCGCGCGCGACGTCACGGCCAAATGGGGCAACGAATATGCCGGCGCGGTTTACGTCGGTACGGCGGGCCCCGGCAACCCCACGGGTGCCGGTATCTTTGTCGCCGACCTCATCGGACTGTTTCGCGGCAAGCATCACCGCAGCAAATTGATTAAGCAAATCGGTTTCAACGGGTATCTCAAGACGTATGAAAAGGGATGCTCCCCCGCCGCGTGGATCACCACGTGTGAAGACCGCCTGGCAGCGTACGAGGGCGACCCCTATTGCGACTATATCTTTACCGTGCGCGCCTACCGCGATATGTTCAAACTGCTGGGCCGCGTATCCGCCAAGGATTGGGCCGGCAAAATCCCGCAGGATTTGCCCGTGCTGCTGTTGGCCGGTGACGACGACCCTGTTGGGCAGTGGGGTAAGGGTGTGGAAATCGTCCGCGACCGCCTGAAAAATGCCGGTGTGAAGGACGTCACCTGCAACCTGTACGAAAAGGACCGCCACGAAGTGCTGAACGAAAAGGACTGCGACGTCGTGCGCGCGGACCTTGTCAAATGGCTGAACGACCGCGTATAAAAGCATACGGCATATAAATCTTTTGCTTATTTTTACCTGTTAAAAACGGAAAGTTAAAGACGAAATGATTGTTTCACTGGAAGAATTTAAGACCGTTCCCGGGCGCCTGATGGGCGTTGACTTTGGGGACGTGCGCACGGGACTTGCCGTTTCCGACGTCACGCGCTTCTTGGCGAGCGGCATCGGTTACATCTCCCCCGGGGGACTGGAAAAGACGGCGCAGGCTGTGGCTAACGAGGGCAAAACCCGCGGTGTCGTCGGCTTCGTTGTCGGTTGTCCCGTCAATATGGACGGCAGCTTCGGCCCGCGTGCCGCACGCGTTAAGGAGTTTGCCGAGAACCTGTCCGCCCTGTCAGGGCTCCCCTGTGCCATGATGGACGAACGTATGACCACCATGGCTGCCTCGCGTTTTCTCAACGAGACCGGTACCCACGGCAAAAAAAGAAAAGGCGTCATCGACACGCTGTCCGCGCAGATTATTTTGCAGAACGCGCTCGACCGTCTGAAGAATATGGGAGGGAATTGACGTGGCCGAAAACTACAGACAAAAAGGCTTCGGGCAGCGTTTGTTCACCTCCATCGTCAAGGCTATATTGGTCTGCTGCCTGCTGGGACTGTTTATCCTGCTCTTTTGGCGTATGTGCGCCGCAGATTCCGTCCCGAACGAGATGAAGGTCATCACGCCGACACCCGCCATGGTCCGTACCTACGGGCCGACGTCAAGCACGGCGTATCCCGAGGGCGACGCCTTCTATCAAACCTACGGGCTGTACACCTATAACGAGGAGGCCTACGGGTATTTCTCGGCGCCCCAGGCAATCTTCTTTACGGCGGCGGACGAATTGCAGGTCGTTGTACGCTACAATATCAGCACGTTGAAAAAGATTGCGCAGGTGCAGTCGCTGACCGATATCCCGGCACGCGACGCCGATATCTTCGATTACTCCGTCGTGATGACGCGCGTTGACGGCGGTGAGGTCCGCTATCAGCCCACGCAGATTGCCAAGTACAACAAAGGGCTGTACTGTTACGCCCGTTTGGTCTTTTCCGGCTGCATCCCGACCGACAACACCGAGGGTGTCTTCGTCGACTTTTACTACGTCGGTGAAAACGGCAGCGCAGATTATACCGAAACACCGCTGGCAGCCCTGTGCCTCTACGAAAACATAAACACCAATATTCCCTATCGCTTCACCAATGCGGATAAAGACGCACTGACAAGCGCCGTGGGAACGCTCACAACCAACGTACAATAAGTACGAAATCCAACAACATCAACGTAACAAGAAAAGAATTATGGCAAGACATTTTAAAGTACTTAAAATAAACGGAAAGGATCGTGACCTTATCATGTCGGAATTACAGAATGATTCCACCCGTCGTCTGTTCGAGACGATTTCCAAATTAAAAAGCGTCGAGGAGTGTTACGCTTTTTTCCAGGACCTTTGTACCGTCGGTGAGATTCGCGATATGGCGCAGCGCCTGGATACGGCTATCCTGCTTGACGCAGGGGAGAGCTACCTGTCTATTTGTGAAAAGGTCGGTATCTCCACTGCAACCATCTCCCGTGTCAGCCGTTCGTTGTCTTACGGTGCCGGCGGTTACCGCCGTGCCCTTGACGAAATGTCACCGGCCGAAAAAGACGCTGTAAAAAACGCAACCAAGCAATAAACGTTCGCGTTCGTAACGAAAAAGCACCTGCCGCAGCAGGTGCTTTTTTCTATTGCGTCACTTGGAACCGGTATTAGTTTTCCGACGCGTACGTCTCGCGATAATACTGAATCTGCGCGTCGACGGAATCGGGACCCGTGCCGCCGGCGGAAATGCGCTTGGCCACGCAAACAGCCAGGTTGATGTCCCCGTAAACGTCCTCGCCAATCAGCGCCGATTTGGCTTGGTAGTCAGCCGGCGGATAGTTTTCCAGAATCAGGCCGCGGGCAATGCAGTCGGCCACAATCTGGCCCGATACCTTGTAGGCGTCACGGAAGGGCATACCCTTACGCACCAGGTAGTCGGCTAAGTCCGTCGCGTTGATAAAGCCGCGGGCGGCAGCCGCTGCCATATTGTCGGGCAGGGCACGGAAGGTGGCAATCATACCCGTCATGACGTCCAGGCAGTGTTCCACGGTGTCCACGGCGTCGAACAGGTTTTCCTTATCTTCCTGCATATCCTTGTTGTAGGCAAGGGGCAGCCCCTTGAAGACGGTGAGCAGCGCCATCAGGTCGCCGTAAACGCGGCCCGTCTTGCCGCGAATGAGCTCAGCCATATCGCTGTTCTTCTTCTGCGGCATGATGGAGGAACCTGTCGAGAAGGCATCGTCCATCTCAATAAACTTAAACTCCCAGGAGGTCCACAGCACCAACTCTTCGGACAAACGAGAGAGGTGCATCATCAAAATGGCAATGGCGCCAACCGTTTCCAGCATAAAGTCACGGTCGGATACGCCGTCCATGCTGTTCGCGCACGTACCATCCATACCGAGCTTTTGCGCTTCAAACGCACGGTCGGTCGGATAGGTCGTGCCGGCCAGGGCGCAGGAACCGATGGGGGAGATATTGGTGCGTTTGCGCGCGTCATAAAGGCGTGCGATATCCCGTTCCAGCATGGCGGCATAGGCCAACAAGTGATGGGCAAACAAAATCGGCTGCGCGCGCTGCAGGTGGGTGTAGCCCGGCATAATGACGTCGCGGTATTCATCGGCGCGGGCGACCAGCGTTTGCAAAAGCTCGCGCGCCTTGCCGATAATTGCGTCGGTTTCCCCGCGCAGATAGAGGCGGCCGTCCAGGGCAACCGGGTCGTTGCGGCTGCGGGCGGTATGCAGTTTTTTGCCGACGGCACCCAGACGTGCGGTCAGTTCGGCCTCCACAAAGGTGTGGATGTCCTCCGCCGTCATATCGATGGCGAGTTTGCCGCTCTCGATATCCTCCAGAATCTGCGCAAGGCCCTCCTGCAGCGTCTCGGCCTCGGCATCGGTGATAATGCCGGTGTGGCCCAGCATGGTGGCGTGCGCGATGCTGCCCGTGATATCTTCACGGTACAGGCGTTTGTCGAATCCGATGGATGCGTTAAAATCGTCGGCGATGGCGGCGTTTTTGCCCGCCGTCCGGCCTTCCCATAATTTTGCCATATTTCTCCTTACCGCATAATGCGGCTTTTTTATTTTATCATAAATGACACAGGGCGGGGAAGTACGCGTAAAGCGACGTCCCCGCCCCGGAAAAACATATCATCTTATAATCGTATTATTGGAATTTCCAATTGGAGAACAAAGTTGCATTGAATGCGTCTTAGCCTCCCTCCGGGAGGGAGGTGGCATTGCGCAGCAATGACGGAAGGAGCAAGCGGTAGACACGATTTAGCTGAACGTTAATCAGCAAAAAGTTAATACGCACGCCGGCTCCTTCCACCAACTTCGTTGGTCCCCCTCCCTCCCGGAGGGAGGCTAAGAACGGGGAGCGCAACGAATGTGCGAACTGTTCCCACATAGGAAACCTTTATTCCGAAAATTTGATATGCAAGATGCTTGTTATAACAGTAGTGGGATTATCCGCTTTTTATTGTTTGTTGGTCTTTTCCTTCATCTTCGCATTCACACGCGTCGACAAAGAATACAGGTGGATAAAGCCCGTTGCGTCGGTCTGGTCGTACACCTGATCTTCATCAAAGGTGCAGATGTCGGCGTCGTACAGGGAATAGGGAGACGTCACGCCGGCGTTGATCATATTGCCCTTGTACAGCTTGAGTTTGACGTCACCGGTGACGTTCTTCTGCGTCGTCTTGACGAAGGACAGAATGGCCTCCGTCAGGGGCGTGAACCACTGTGCGTTGTACACGAGTTCAGCCAGCTTCTGGGCAACCAGGGACTTGTAGTGAGCAGTTTCCTTGTCCAGCGTGATGGTTTCCAGCACCTGGTGTGCCTTGTACAGGATAGCGCCGCCGGGCGTTTCGTATACGCCGCGGCACTTCATGCCGACCAGACGGTTCTCGACAATGTCAAGCAGACCGATACCGTTGGCGCCGCCCAGCTTATTGAGCTCGGTGACGAGTGCCACGGAATCCATGGTCTTGCCGTTAACGGCCGTGGGAATACCCTGCTCAAAGTGAATGGTTACGTAAGTGGGTACGTCGGGCGCCATCTCGGGGGAAACGCCCATTTCCAGGAAGCCGGGTTTGTTGTACAGCGGCTCGTTGGCGGGGTTCTCCAGGTCCAGACCCTCGTGGGACAGGTGCCAAATGTTCTTATCCTTGGAATAGTTGGTCTCACGGGAAATCTTCAGGGGCACGTTGTGCGCCTCGGCATAGTCGATTTCCTCAGAGCGGGACTTGATATCCCATTCACGCCAGGGGGCGATGACGGGAATTTCGGGTGCGAAGGCAGCCAGGGCCATCTCGAAACGAACCTGGTCGTTGCCCTTACCGGTGCAGCCGTGGCAGATAGCGTCGGCCTTTTCCAGTCTGGCAATCTCGGCAATGCGCTTTGCAATGGGCGGACGGGCAAAAGCCGTACCCAGCATATAGTCTTCGTACAGGGCACCGGCCTGTACGCAGGGGAATACGTAATTGTCCAGGAAATCCTTGGTCAAGTCCTCGACGTACAGCTTGGAAGCACCGGTCTTGAGTGCCTTTTCTTCCAGGCCTTCCAGCTCGTCAGCCTGGCCGACGTTACCGGAAACGGCGATGATTTCGGGATTGTTGTAGTTTTCTTTCAGCCACGGAATAATGATGGACGTATCCAGACCGCCGGAATACGCCAAAACGACTTTTTTAATCTTGCTCTTGTCCAGCATTTTTAGGTTCCTCCCATAAGGATTAATAATAGTATATTGGATTCAAAATTGAACAGGCAATAGTATACCACTGAAAAGAATAAAATGCAAGCATTTTTGCAAAGTATTCTTATTTGTTTGTATATTCGCTTTAATTATGCATAATATCGTGTATACTATTCATAATTTGCTTTTTATCAGCCCTTCACGTTCTTGTACATGGGACCATAATTAGCGCACGCTCTGTAGTCTGCCGATTCTTTATCCATCCCAAACGCATTCCACGCCGCCGGGCGGAAAATCTTATCTGCCGGCACGTTGTGCATGCAAACCGGGATGCGGAGCATGGAGCAAAGCGTAATCAAATCGGCACCGATATGGCCGTAGGAGATGGCACCGTGGTTGGCACCCCAGTTGTTCATCACGTCATAGGCACTCTTGAAGGGGCTGCCGTCCACGCCGTCGCAGCGCGGTGTGAACCACGTGCAGGGCCAGGTGGGATTGGTGCGCTCCATCAGCGTGTCGGTCACCTCATCGGGGAGTTTTACGGTCCAGCCCTCGGCAATCTGCAGCACCGGGCCCAGACCCTTAACCAGGTTGAGACGAATCATGGTCGCCGGCATTTCGGCTCTCGTCACAAAATGGCTGGAGAAACCGCCGCCGCGGAAGTTATCGAAGCCGGCCTCGCACCACTGTGTGGCGTCGGTCATCTTCTTGATATCCTCGTCGGTGACGTCCCACCACTGCTTCATCACGTGGTTGCCGTTCTCATCCGTGCATTCGCCGCAGGCGTCCAGGCAGGCGGCACCGGAGTTGAGCAGGTGGATGATACCGCCGTTCTCTTTGGCCTTGCCCGTGAACTCGTAACCCGTCACGCGCTTGGTGGCCTCGGGCGACCAGAAGGTGCGCACGTCGGCAAAAATCTGGGCGCGGCCGGTCAGCAGCTGCATGAACAGCATACCGATACCGTTGAGCACGTCGTTTTCGGTGGCGAAGGTCATGGGTTCCTTCTTACCGGTGAAATCGAAAGTGGAGTTGAGCACAGCCTCGGGGTAGTCGCAGTTCGGCCAATGGTCGGTCCACTGGCGCTGCCCCTGGAAGCCGGCTGCGATGGCATTGTGACCCAGCTTTTCCTCGCCGAAGGCATCGGGCAGGTCGGGGTTGCCGCGCATCAAATCCTTGATAATGCAATACATTTTAATGGTGAATTCCCACTGCTTCTGCTTTTCCTCGGGCGTGAACTGAATGCGGCGCTCTTTACCCAAAAATTCAACGCTCTCGGGATTAACGTCGCGGCCCTCCTTGCAGTGTTCCTTGGTCCAGGCGAGTGCCTTTTCATAGGTCTCCTGATTGTAGATGCCCTCTTCCATGCGGCGCAGGATTTCCACCTCGTCGACGGACTCGACGCGCAGGCCCAGGTACTCTTCCATAAAGGCCTGATCAATAATGGAACCGCCGATACCCATCGTCACGGAACCGATCTGCAGATAGGACTTGCCGCGCATGGTGGCTACGGCTACGGCAGCACGGCCGAAGCGCAATAACTTTTCTTTAACGTCCTCGGGGATCTTGGTCACGTCGTCGCGGTCCTGTACCTCGTGGCCGTAAATGCCGAAGGCAGGCAGACCCTTTTGCGCGTGGGTGGCCAGAACGGAAGCAAGGTAAACGGCGCCGGGACGTTCCGTGCCGTTAAAGCCCCATACGCCCTTGATGGTCATGGGGTCCATATCCATGGTTTCGGAGCCGTAGCACCAGCAGGGGGTGACGGACAGGGTGATGGAGACACCCTCGCGGCGGAACTGCTCCGCACACGCGGCGGATTCCGGCACGCGGCCGATGGAGGAGTCGGCGATGACCACCTTGACGGGGTCGCCGTTGGAGTAACGCAGATTTTCTTCAAACAGTTTCTTGGCAGCCTGTGCCATTGCCATCACCTGGCCCTCCAGGCTTTCGCGCAATTGCAGGGGACCGCGGCGGCCGTCGATAATGGGACGGATGCCGATAACAGGATATTCGCCGATGAGTTTGTTCTGTGCCATGGTCGGTTCTCCTTTTTCGTGTCAAAAATAAGTTTTATTTTTATTTTTACGTGAAGCGTGAAAACAGAAATCAAAGGGAATATTTCGCCTTGTCCTCGTTGAACTCGACGGTGAATTCTTCCTCACCCGCCTTGACGGTACGCAGGTACTCGTGCAGCTTGAGTTCGTCGAACTTGGTCATTTCAATAATCAAACCGGCAATGTTGGAGCAGTGGTCGGAGACGCGCTCGCAGTTGGTCAGAATGTCGGACAGCACAAAGCCGTGCTCGATGGTGCATTCGTTGGACTGCAGGCGGGCAATGTGGTTGGAACGGATGGTGTCGCACAGGCCGTCGATGGTCTGCTCCAGCGGTTCCACGCGGGCAGCCATCACGGGGTTGTTGCTCTGGTACGCCTCGTGCGTGCGTTCCAAGATATCCGCAAGAGCGGCGAACAGCACCTCGATTTCGTGCTTGGCGCTGTCGGAGAAGGTGATTTTCTTATCGAAGAGCTCCTGCGAACTGTCCACCAGGTTGGCGGCGTGGTCGGAAATACGCTCGAAGTCGCTGATGACGTGCAAAAGCTTCGTTACCTCGCGGGAGTCTTCCTCGTCCAGTTCCTGGCTGTTCATTTTAACAAGGTAGGACCCCAGGCCGTCTTCAAATTGGTCGGCCTGTTCCTCCATATCGTTGATTTGATCGGCCGTTTTTTGGTCGAACGCGTACAGCATCTTCATGGCGGCCAGCATGGATTCGTAGGCGACGGTCTCCATTTGGCCCGTCACTTCGGCGGCGCGCTGTACGGCAACGGCGGGCGTTTTGAACAGACGCTCATCCAACAGCGATGCGGCGGCGTTGTCCTCGCCCTTGACGGAGATAACCGCCAGCTTTTCCAATTGCTTGGTAAAGGGAACGAACAGAATGACGGACAAGATTTTAAATACCGTGTGAATCAAGGCAATGCCGAAGGGCCCAACGATGGACTCGAGGAACGTCAGCGGCACCAGCGCCTTGACGATGACAAAGACCGTCAGCAGTACGACGGCGGCAATGACGTTGTAATACAGGTGAATCAGGGCGGCGCGCTTACCGTTTTTGCCGGCGCCGGCGGAGGAGAGCAGGGCGGTGATACAGGTACCGATGTTCTGGCCCATAACGATCGGGACAGCGGCACCGCAGGTAATGAGGCCCGAGGCCGTCAGGGACTGCAGAATACCGACCGATGCACCCGAGGACTGAATCAGGGCGGTAACAATCGTACCGGCGAGCAGCCCCAGGATGGGATTATCAAAGGCGGTTAATACGTTGCAAAAGGCTTCGCTCTGGGAAAGCCCCGCAACGGAATCCGACATGAGTTCCATGCCGACCATCAAAACGGAAAAGCCCAGCATGACGTTGCCGACGTCGCGGCGGCGGCCGTGCTTGCCGAAGGTTAACAGTCCAATGCCGACCAGGGCCAAAATGGGCATCCAGGACATGGGCTTGAGCCACTGCAGGGCGGCCACGGCACCCTCACCCGCACCGATACCGGACAAACCGGTGATCCAGGCGGTGATACCGGCACCGACGTTGGCACCCATGATGACGCCGACGGACTGCGACAGCGTCATGGTGCCGGAGTTAACGAAACCGACGACCATAACCGTGGTGGCGGAGCAGGACTGCATAATGGCGGTCACGACGGTCCCAAGCAAAAAGCCGCGCACGGGACCGGCCGTCATTTTTTCCATAATCATTTTTAAGCGGTTACCGGCGCTTTTCTTCAAAGCGTCGCTCATCACTTCCATACCGAACAGGAAGAGCGCCAGGCCGCATAACATCGATAATACGTCAAATACTGTCATGTTAATCCCCCCACGTTATTACACCGGGAACAGCGTGTCTGCCACGTTGTCCAGCTCGCCGATATCCCACAACAGGCGCGATGCGATATATTTGTCGCGCACGTCCTTGGTGGCAAGGAAGGCGAAACGTTCTTCTGCTTTGGACAGGCCTATTTCGGCAGGGGAGACGGGGGCGCCGACCTGTTTTAGGAAGGCTTCAATTTCAGCGGCCGCGGGCAGCTCGTTGACGACGGTCATGATTTCGTCCCACCGGGCGATAATGGATTCCAAACGTGCGGCGTGTTTCGTTACGTCGTATTTGCCCTCGCGCGCTTCGTTGTGAATCATGGCCTCGGCGCTGCCGCCCAGGTTTTTACGCAGCACGTCGCACCAGGCGCCGTAATCAAAGGACTTGACGTAAGCCAGCGCCTGTTCGCGGTTGGGTTTCATTTGTTTAATCAATTCGTAAATGCGCAGGGCATTGACGGTGCCGATGCCGCATTGAATGCCGTGCAGGTCGCAGGGCGTGTTGAACTCGACGTAGCGCATGTCCCAAATATGGGAGAAATAGTGCTCGATGCCGGAGGCGGGGCGGGAAACACCGGCGTAGTTGACGGCGATACCCGATAAAATCATGCCCTCCATCACGGCTGCGGCCGTTTCGTGGGTGCGCAAACCGCCTTTTGCGGCGTCGATAATCTTGTGCAGGGCCGTGGTCATGATGGCAACCACTTCGGGACAGTAGTATTCACCCGCCACGATATTGCCGATGTGCCACTCCACCACCGAGATAAACTTGGCCAGCATATCGCCGATGCCGGCCTGAATCATACGGTCGGGGGCTTTGGTTAATACGTCCGTATCGCCGATGACGACGTCGGGGCATTTGCTGTCCACCGACACCTTCAGGTGGTCGCGGATGGTGGACGACGTGTTGGAGGCGTAACCATCCATACTGGGGGCCGTGCCCACCACAATATAAGGCAGGCGCGCGACGCCGGCAACAATTTTGCCCATGTCGTTGAGCACACCGGTGCCGACGGTGACCAGCAGGTCGCAGGACAGATCCCAATGCAGCATAATCGAGCCGAGAAGGTGCTCGTCAGGCTCAAGCCGCACGCTGCCGTCCAGACAGTAGAGCGTGTAGGCAATGCCGGCGCCCTGCAGTGCAGCGGCAACCTTACCGCCGGCGGCGCCCCAGGTGTTGGTGTCCGCCAGGACAAAGACCTTTTTGCTGTTATCGTGGCCTTCCAGTGCAATCTGTGCGGGCAATTGTGCAATCACGCCCGCACCGATGACGGCACGTTTGATAATCGCGCGGTGCATCTTGCCGCAGGCGCATTTGTAATCCCCGCGGGCCAGCAGCGCCGCAACGCTGTAATCACTTTCTTGTTTGTTTGTGTTTGACATGTTTTCTCTCGCCGCGTTCCTGTGCGGCTTTTTCTCCTTTTTTATTTTATTGCATACAAAATTATTATATCATATCTAATATTTAAGCACAAGGTGTTTAAATGGAAATAAGAATGATCCACCGTAGGTGGAGCATCGGGATTTGCGTCAGCAAAGACCCTGGGGCGTTCTCATTACTGTGGTAATGAACCTAAAAGCCTCCACCGCCGGGGCATATCCCTAACGGGGGACGCAGGTGGCTCTGCGAAGCAGAGACGGAAGGAATTCCCCCTCGTAGGCTCCCTTGTGTAGAAGTGTATACGCTTCGCGTAGCATGTTCGCTGCGCTCTCTATGCGAGCTGTCGCCCTCGTAAAGAACGGCCGCTTGCGGTGACGGCGTTAAGCCGTCAAGTGAATACGTGCGCACTTGTGCGCTGGAGTTCAGGCGACTGAGGGATTGTCGTCTCCCGTTCCCCATTCGTGGCAGTGAACCTGAAAAGCCTCCTCCGCCGGGGGAGGGGGACCACCGAAGGTGGTGGAAGGAGTTCTCTCGTTCCCCTTCCGTGGCAGTGAACCTAAAAAGGCGCCCTCTTGAGGGAACTGTCAGCTGAAAGCTGACTGAAGGAATCCATTCTTATATAAAGTTTTATTTCAACTCAAACCAAGGACGATTTAGCCAAGGCTCCCTCCGGGAGGGAGCTGGCAGCCGAAGGCTGACTGAAGGAGCAAGCGGGCCAATCAATCCCGCTGAATATCGTTCGTTGCAATCCATTTTGCCGCAGAGCTCCTTCCGTCTTTGCTGACGCAAATCCACCTCCCTCCCGGAGGGCGGCTTACTAAACCCGCCTTCAACTTTCGCTGAAATGGGACGCACTCATTCGTCTCCCTCCCCCCACCAAAAAAGGAGCGGTTTCCCGCTCCTTTTTTCCTCATCATTTATCTATCCCCTGTATAATCCCAATCAAATCTCCCGGTACGTGCGCGAACGTCTCGGCACCGTTTGCCCGCAGGAACGCCTCGTCGCGAAAGCCCCAGGTCACGCCGATATGCGGTGCGTGAATGCTGTTCGCCACCTTGACGTCCACGTCGCTGTCGCCGACGACAACAACCTCGTCCGCCGTCACGACCAGGCGCTCGAGCAGGCTTTCCGTCAATTCTTTGGCGGGCTTTGTCGGCAGGCCGTTTTCGGGTCCCGCTGCCGTGAACTCACACACGCCGTCAAATAACTGCCGGCACAGGGGACGCAGGATAAAAGCGTCCTTGTTGGACAATACGCCAATCTTATATTTCTTTGACAATTCCCGCAGCACGTCGGCAAGTCCCGCGTACATGCACTTGGTATCCAGGCTCATTTCGTAATAATGCTTATTGTATTCGGCGAGTAGACCCAGGATGCTGACGTCACGCCCCAGGTTTTCGGGCAGCGAGCGGTCGATAATCTTCAGGGCGCCGTTGCCGACGAAGGAGCGTACTTCGTCCTGCGTACGTGTCGGGTAGCCGTGTGCCTCCAGCGTCGCGTTGACCGCGCGCGTGATGACCGGGATCGTATCGCAAATCGTCCCGTCCATATCGAAAATGATTGCCTTAATCATCACCATCGCCCTCGCTTTCAAAAAGTATCAATCATTTTTTATCGCAGGCAACACTGCCATGATTGCCTGCATTTCTTTTTCTTGCAAATAACATTTGTTCAGTTTGGCTTTTTCATATTTTAAATAACCATTGTTCGTTTTTTCAATCAATAATGCCTCAAAGTATTTTTCCCAACTAAACCATTTTGCACTTTCAACGTATGATGATGGATTTGCCAGTTCGTCTTCAACGTTTTTTATGGCACCCGACATTAATATCAGCCACTCAAATGACTCAGGAAGCCACAGCAAACAGTTTCCTTTGCTGTTTATCAGCTTGGATACCCTATCAATTTCTGAACCGAATGCAGCACCGTCGCAAATCATGATAGGTTTTTTATTGGGATTTTCTTTTAACCAGCGAAAAACGGAAGCATTACCATTGGAAGAAACGCACATCATCCCGTTTTCTGCTGCTACCGCACTAAAGAACTGATATCCTGAATTTGAGTCCTCGGTCAAGATGGTGTCCGACATATCTTTTGT
The DNA here is from genome assembly GCA_002315325.1 of Clostridiales bacterium UBA1770. Classification (GTDB taxonomy): domain Bacteria; phylum Bacillota; class Clostridia; order Oscillospirales; family CAG-272; genus UBA1770. The sequence goes on along the minus strand of DCGU01000078.1, from coordinate 24,140 downwards.
ACTTGCCATTTTCACCTGCAATGCATATTTGTTTGTCAAGACGTATGCATGAACGAAACTATGGTGTTTTCCGCTTGTCTTAATCTCATAGATTTCGTTAACACTATAGGGAAGATTGTGCAAACTTTCCCGATTGAAAATAACGAAATAATTTCCCGACTGTTTTGCTGCTTCGGCAAAAGCAACCGATGAGATATATTTTGCGTCCTCATCAATAAATACGATACCATCATGGATATTAGCCAGCTGATATTCCCAATTGATATCCGTCAATGCATAACATGGTACTGTACTTGAAAGATTAACCCCGCTTTTTTCTTTGTTACGCGAATAGTCGGCAATCATATTGTACAGCGTTGTTTTTCCTGTTCCGCTTTCTCCGCGAACGATTGTAATATTTCTACGTAAATCGAATTTGTATTTGGCGTACCGGTTGGATACTTCAACGTGTTGTATTCCCTTCATATGTTATACCAACTCTCCCGCCTCAAGTACCAGTTCTGCCATATTTTTCACAATTTTCCCGGTATTTACCACCTTTATTTTAAAAGGTCCCTTACCGAAATCCATCAGATGGCGTAAATTAACGGTAACCTTTTCGTTTTCTGCAATTGTCAGCAGCCATCCGGCACAGTTGTCCCCACAGTTCGATGCGTTAAATACGTGATTTTTATCATTGGCAATCAGTAATAACGTCTTAGCCCCTCCCGACAGCTGGGGCGGTGCCATAATGCCGAAAATAGGGCTTTCAATTCTGGATGCGTCCAATACGTTTGATTTATCAATATCTTTGATAATTGCTTTTGATTGATCTTTGATAATCCAGCTATCTTTATACGTGTTTTTAAAATAGACGCTTATATTATAAATTGCGTCCGGCATATCTCCAAAGAAAACGTTCAACACGTATTATCGCCCCCAATGCAAAATCATTTATACATTAGTATTATATCACATGAAAAACGCAAGTACAAGAGGGCACACCTGCCGATGTTACTGCGGCCGCGCCCGCTTGACATTTAACGATTTTATTAGTACAATAATCTTATAATAATATGCGCTACTTACTCTACACAACGCTGAACCCGTGGGAAGGAATACGAAATGGCACCGCTAATACGTGCAGTGGAAAATAATAAGCAAAAACAAGCCAATTACCAAAAACTGATGACCGGTTATAGAACGGCAATTGATAAGGGTTTTTATGCAGAGGCAGAACTAATCGTATATGCGTTTATTGAAGATAGACTTCGTTCATTACTCTTTTACGTTGGTGCAACCAATACGTGGAATAGTCAATCACTCTCTGATGACGTAACTGCGATAGTAGGGCAAGTATCCTCGCTAAATAATATGGAAACAAAAATTGACGTGTTGCGGAAATTGATTAAGGCAACAAGGATACAAACGGTTGCATCCCCATTTGCTACCGCATCGGCAAACAAATTCACAAAAGAACAAAAAACGTTACTACTGGCCACTTTTAAGAAAATAGACAAATGGCGATCTTTTCGAAATGAAATCGTGCACGCTATTTTTAACAAGGATTTGGACGAACTTACAGCCAAATTCAGGGGGCACGTTGAGGAAGGGTATGCTTTAGGCAGAACGCTTGACAGTGTTATGAAGAGAAAAAAGAGTTCTCCTATTTCACAATAATTACAAAATAACATATAGGAAAGGTACGTTCAAATGAAAAAACGTCATCCATCATCTTCTTTTTTGCGGTCGTCCTCACTTTATTTTCACTTTGCTCTTGCGGACATGAGCATGCGTTCGGTGAATGGGTGACCATCCCGGACAGCGTGACAAGCATCGGCGACCATGCATTTTCCGGTTGCTCGGGGCTGACGAGCATCACCTATTCGGGCACCCAAGCCCAATGGAAACACGTCACAAAAGGAAGTTCTTGGTGCTCTTACACCGGTGTTTCCGTCGTCCATTGCACCGACGGTGACGTTGCCGTAAACTAACAATCACCCCAAACTAAATTTCTCGGGGCGGCAAAGCGCACGTTTTGCCGTCCCATTTCTTTTCTTGACTTTTTATTTATTCATAGTATAATAAGCAAGCGGCGTAAATGCCCATAATAAATAGTAGAGGTTCCAAATGAAAAAATCCGCTTTAATGAAATCCCTATCCCTATTTTTGGCGCTCTTGATGCTGTTGTCCTGCGGGATAACGTTGATTGCCTGCGGCGGGGAAGAGCAGCCCGACGTCCCGGACGTACCGGACACGCCTGATGAACCTGACACCCCGGACGCCCCCGGCGAACCGAATGACCCTGACGAACCGGATATTCCCGGCGCACCGAATGACCCAGACGAACCGACAAATACGGACGTCGGCGAAGACCCGGAGGAAACGGAACCCGTTTTTGAAATCATTAAATTAAAAAATCCGCTGACGCTCTACGGCGGCAAGCGCCCCTACGGCATCTATTGCGAGGACAGCGTGGGCACTTCCTCCGTGGTGGAAGCATTGGCTGCCTGGGTCGAACAAAGAACAGGCAACGCAGCCGACTATGCGTATGCCAACGCCGGTTCTTTTAAGGAAGAAAGCGTCAAGACCCCCAAGATTTTAATCGGTAATCTGAACATGTCCTGGACAGCATCGGCCCGTGAAAAAATGGGCGACGCCGCTTGGATTGTGTCGGCCGAAGAGAAGAATATCGTCATTCTCGGTGCAACCAAAGATGACGTTACGAATGCCATTGGATGCCTGACCAAAGCCATACTTTATTACACGGCACACACGCAATCGGCGGCACTCGTACTGCCGAACGACTTTTGTGTCACGTCCAAAGAGGGAAGTGACCAGTTTGATATGTACACCCTGACGACAAAGAAATCCGAACAGTATCAATTCACCCGCTATATCGTCACTTCCTACTGTGCAACGGGGTACGTTGACGACGCACTGTGCGATAAGTTGATTGCCGGCGGCTACAATGCGGTCCAAGTCGGTTGCGGCTCGGTCGACACCAACGTCGCCGCACTGCAAAAATTGGCGGAGCGCGGTCTTTATTGCGACGCCCTGTGTGAAAACAGAATAACCTCTCTTGCGTATGCCAATGCGGCAGACTACACCTACGAACAAGTTTACGATATCGTGGCGCAGGTCAATGCCGATTATGCCGGCTGTTCCAATTTGCTTGGCTATTTCATCATTGATGAGCCCAATGCCTCCCAATTTGAAATGCTGGGCATGATTGTACGCGCCATTCGCGAGATTTGCCCGGATAAAGAGGGGTACATTAACCTCTTCCCGTCTTATGCAAGCGCACAACAGTTGGGTGCGGCCAGTTTTGAAGAATACGTTTCCTCCTATTTGATGACGGTCAATCCGCAATTCCTGCAGGTGGATAACTACACGTTCAACGTGAGCAACGAAGGACGCGGGAATATGTCCACCTTCTACTTCAACGATTTGGCCGTACTGCGCAAGTGGGCCGGTTACTTCGGTTTGGATGCAGAATTTATCGTGCAGCTTGACCGCTGGAGCGAAGGCACGGACCAGGTCGGCCCAACGCAGGTGCTGTGGGAAGTCAATATGCCGTTGGCCTATGGTTTTAAGCGTATTTCCTATTTTACTTTCTTCGAATACAACGGTTTCGCTAACCTGTATGCAGGCGACTTTGCAACGGCACGCTACGAGGCCTCCAAGATTGCCAACGCCGCCACGTTCAAGGTCGGCGAAGAACTCTTTACCAAGGAATCCATCGCCGTATACTCGTATAACAACGCCGCGCGCCCGGTATACGAAGTCAGCAGCCTCGAAGTTGCCTACACGCCCGAAGCGGGATTGGGCACCATCAGCGGCACGGGCAGTGCCGTCATCGGTACGTTTGACGACGGTTCCGTCTATTTTGTCAACCGTGCCGCCTACGACGGCGACGCCGACACTTACGTGTTGGGCGGTTATACCGCAGACCTCGAATGGTTCGACCCGGCAGACGGTGCGTGGAAAGACGCTTCGACCTGCCCGGCCATGGCAAAGACGGCAGAAGGATGGAGCATTACGCTGGCACCGGCAAACGCAGTGCTTTTCAGAAGTCGATAAATAAAATCATACATCAATTATGCCCGACAAACCGTACCGATTTGTCGGGCCATTCTTTTTTCTTTTCATGCTAAATTCCCCTAAAAACAGCTTAAGTGCGGAAAAGTGTAAAAAACGCTTAGTGCTATGTGCCAAAAAATGTAAATAATGACTTGAAAATTACATCGTTTGTGATATAATGATATTTGAGAGGAGGGTTGTGCATGGAACGTAAGATATATGCAAACTTAGTTGCCTGGAAGAACAGTCCCGACAGAAAGCCCTTAATTTTGCAGGGAGCGCGGCAGGTCGGTAAAACGTATATTGTCAACTACTTTGCCGGGAAAGAATATACCAACAGCGTCTATTGTAATTTTGAAAAAGACACGGGACTTCACGACTTTTTTAAAGACCTGACACCGGCAGCAATCATTCAAAAACTCTCGTTATACAAAAGAAAAGAAATCCTGCCCGGGAACACCTTACTCATCTTCGACGAAATCCAGGCGTGTCCCGCAGCAATGACGTCCTTAAAATATTTTAATGAAGAAGCCAACGACTATCACGTCATTGCACTCGGCTCATTGCTCGGGGTCTCGGTCAATAGGGGAATTTCTTCTTTTCCTGTCGGCAAGGTACAGTTTATGACGCTCTATCCGCTTGACTTTGAAGAATATTTAATGGCAAGAGGAGAGCAGGGGCTGATTGACCTGATTCGCGCGAGCTATGAAACCAATACGCCAATGGACACTGTGTTCCACGAACGTGCGCTTGATTATTACAAAGAATATCTGTTCGTGGGCGGTATGCCGGAAGCAGTGGAGGAATACGGCAAAAACCGTAATCCGGAGCTTGTTCGTATCATTCAGGAAACGATTCTCGAATCCTATCAAAATGATATGGGCAAATACAATAAACAAAGCGAGATTCCCAAGACCCGTATCGTCTATAAAAATATCAGTACGCAGCTGTCAAAAGAGAATAAAAAGTTCCAATACAAAAGCATTAAGTCCGGCGGCCGAGCATCCGAGTTTGAAAGTGCCATTGAATGGCTTTGTTTGGCAGGCATTGCCGCTCAGTTGTATCGTTTGGACCAAATCATGCTGCCGCTGCAGGCCTACCGTTCTTTATCGGATTTCAAATTCTATATGAGCGACGTTGGGCTTTGCGGGGCCTGCCAAGACGTACATTTTGAGGACGTGCTGGGTAATAATCCCCTATTTGATAATTTCAAGGGCGGCCTTTGTGAAAATTACGTCTATAATCAATTGACTGTCAACGGGTTGGGGCTTTACTATTGGACAAGCGGCAACCAGGCCGAAATTGATTTTATCTCTCGTATTGATGATAATATTATCCCCATTGAAACCAAAGCGGCAGCCAACACACGTTCCCGAAGTCTCGGCATATACGTTGATCGATACAAACCTGCGTATGCCATCCGTATTTCGCAAAAGAATTTCGGCTTTGAGAATAATATCAAATCTGTGCCGCTTTACGCGACGTTTTGTGTGCAATGACAGTAGCGGTTCGTTGCGCGGGGAGCACAGGCATAGAAAACAGCCTCTCCATGCAGAACTTGTGACAAAACTGTCGCAAGTTCTGCATGAGCACCCCATATCCCACGCAAGCAGGACGGTAAAACGTGCTTTTACCGTCCTTTTTTGCTGTTTTTTCCCATCTTTTGCCTCGTCCCATGCGGAAGTTGTGACAAAACTGACGCTACTTCCGCATGAAAGTCCCCCAAAAGTGGGGTAATAAACAAGCAGCCCCCGTAAAACTTCACGTTTTACGGGGGCTGTTTTTCTTCCTATACAATTAAATCGCGATGATATTGCTCCACGCGCGGTTACCGCAGTCGTCCACGACGACGGCGCGGATAAAGCGCTCGCCGTTCTGCGGGCGGTAGGTCGCCTCGGTTAAGTTTTCTCCGCGGACAATGCGGCCGGAGGTCCAAACCATATTGGACATGAACTCGATTTTGGCGCACGGGGTGCACTGCACGCGGAAACTGCCGTCGGGCAGGCGTTCGAAGTGCACTTCGGGGCCCATCGAGGCGTAGAAGCGGCCGGCCCTGACGGCGCCGGCAAAGCCGAGTTCGTCACAGGCGTCCTTTTCAAGCGCGATAAACCCGCGGCATTCGTCGCCGGTGTAATAGTGCGCGTCGTCGGTCGCCAGCATCGGCACGATGCAGCCGGCCGTGGCCAACTGGTCGATAATCACCTCGGAATTGGCGCGGTCGGACATGCCGTAGTCGGATACCGAGTTGTATACCTCAGTCACGTCAAAGCCGCCCTGAATCCGCATCAGCATCTCGGGCGTGTTCAAACTCCAGGCCGGATGGGCCAGGTTGGCGACACCGCCGGCATTGCGAATCGCTGCAATAATCTTTGCGGCACCTTCATACGGGGACAGGTGCGTCCAAGCGGAATCGATAACCGGCTCCGTCTCGCACCCCAGCGCCACAATATGGAACACAGGGTCGGCAGCGTCGCCCCCGCCGACGTTGTACTCGACGCCGGAGATCATTTGCAGCCCGCTCATCTCGCCGCCCGGATTGTATTTCCAATGGTCGGTCAGTGCAACGGCATCATACCCGCGTGCTTTGTAAATGGCGGCGACTTCCTCGGGTGCCTTTTGCCCGTCGGTCCGCGTCGTATGCGTATGCAAATTGATTTTTAATCGTTTTTTCCCCAAAATGTCTGTAAACATAGTCAACCTCGTACTCGTATGTTTTTTCTTTCCATTCTATTATTGGTCTAATTGAAAAATCCCAAAGTTTATCGTTTAATTCGTTTTTTCGGCAGCTTTGCCGCCGAAAAAACACCTTTGTGACGAGCAAAGCGAGTCCGCGCACACAGGGGTGTCTTCAAAAATCTCCGATTTTTGAGGGCGGCGATAAGCGCGCGTAACCCCGCCGCGCGGATTCCAATTGGAAAACGCAGTTTTACAATTGATTATATTATAACACGATGCTATTTGTATAGCAAGACAGCGCAGGGAATAGTTTTCGGCAATTTGACAGCCTCGTTTTGCATATTATGCATAGAGTATACGGGAAATGATGCATATTTTCATCGTTTTGTAAATAAATGCAAAAATTATTGAAAATTTATGCAAAAAAGTATTGACACATTGACCGAACGGTGTTATACTATCGCCATCCTGAAGAAAAGAAGGAACAAAAGATGCGCAAAATCTACTCCTTCGTTCGACGATGAGGTTCCGATCGTTCCGATCCCATCCCGGCGACACAAAACTTAAAAAAATAATAACAACATACAGAAAGGCATTCACCATGAAAAAGTTTCTCTCTCTCACACTCGCAGCTCTGATGCTGCTGTCCGCCTGCGTCCTGTTCACCGCCTGCGGCAAAACCACCAACGTTGCTGTTAAGGACATCGAACTGACTGCCGAAAGCTACGCTTTCGTTATCAAAAAGGGCAATACCGAAATGCAGACCGCTGCCAACGAACTGCTGGCTGAACTGAAGGCAAGCGGCGAGCTGGATAACATCATCAACTCCTTCTTCGACGGCACGGCTACCTTCGCCTACACCAACCCCGCTTCCAAGGATGGCTGCCTGGTTGTTGCTACCAACGCTTACTTCCCGCCCTTCGAATACTACGAAGGCAACAAGCTGACCGGCGTTGACATGAAGATTGCTTCTCTGCTCGCTGAAAAGATGGGCAAGACCCTGTATATCCTGGACGAAGAGTTCGGTTCCATCTTCACCTCCGTTGATTCCGGTGAAGCTGACATCGGTATGGCCGGTATCACGGTCAACGAAAAACGTTTGGCTCTTTACGACTTCTCCGATGAGTATTACACCTCCGCACAGGTAATCATGGTTAAGGCTGACAACACCGAGTTCGACAACTGCAAGACCGCTGCCGACGTCGAAGCTATCCTGGCTTCCAAAGATAAGAACTACATCGTCGGTACCCAGAACGGTACGACCGGTTATATGTACACCGCCGGTGACGAAGGCTTCGGCTACGACGGTTTCAAGAACCTGACCACCAAGGGTTACTCCAACGGTGCCCTGGCCGGTAAGGACCTGTCCGCCGGTACGATTGACGCTGTCATCATCGATAAGCAGCCCGCTTTGATGGTTGCCGCTTCCATCAACAAATAAGGTGAGCAATGAGCGCCTGGAATATATTTGCCAGGCAGCTGTTTGAACTGGAAGCCTACAAAATCGTATTAAAAGGATTACTGAACACCGCATTAATTGCGGTGTTCGGTCTTTTGTTAGGGTTCATTCTCGGCTGCCTCTGTGCGGTGATCAAACAGATCCCGACCTACAAAAATAAGACCCTTATCACCGTTTTTCAGCGCATTGTCGACGTCTACGTGGCCGTTTTCCGCGGCACACCTATGGTCGTACAGCTGCTGATTATGCATTTTATCATTTTGCCCGGCATGGGTGTGCGTTTTCCGTCCCTGCTCATCGGCCAAAACTTTGCCATTGACGGCTCCGTGTTCGAGGCCGTTTTGGCCTTTGGTCTGAACAGCGGCGCCTACGTCAGTGAAATCATGCGCGGCGGTATCGATTCCGTGGATAAAGGACAGCTGGAAGCGGCACGCGCCGTCGGCCTCCCCTATACCACGGCTATGCTGACTGTCGTCATTCCCCAGGCCTTCCGTAACGTACTGCCCACGCTGGGCAACGAGTTTATCGCACTGATTAAGGAAACCTCCGTCGCTTCCTTTATCGCGGTGGAAGACCTGACCAAATCTTTCCAGAATATCGCAAACAGTACCTATGAGTACCTTATCCCCTACCTGGTATTGGCTCTGTGCTACCTGATTCTGGTTTTGATGATTTCCTTCCTGGTTCACGTCACCGAAAGGAGGCTGAAACGCAATGAACGACACCACTGAAACCCAAACCAATAAATTAATTGAAATTGTCGACCTGCAAAAGTCCTTCGGCAAACTGGAAGTGCTCAAGGGTATTTCCACCACCATTAACGAAGGGGAGCGTATCGTCATTATCGGGCCTTCCGGCGGCGGTAAGAGTACCTTTATTCGGTGCCTGAACTGTTTGGAGGATCCGACAGGCGGCCATATCTACTTTGACGGCGTCGACATTGCCGACGTGCGCGTGGATATTAACGTGCACCGCCAAAATATGGGCATGGTATTCCAGCAGTTTAACCTGTTCAATAATAAGACTGTGCTGGGCAATATTATGCTGGCCCCCATGAAGATCCGCTGGAAGCAGGCGGCTAAGGAACAACACCTCAAGCCCTTTACCAAGGCCTATCGCGAAGCCAAAGCGGCCTTTGCCGCAACGGTGGAACAGCACGCCTACGAGCTGCTGGATATGGTCGGGCTGCGGGAAAAGGCAAACGTCATGCCCGCCACCCTGTCCGGCGGTCAAAAACAGCGTATCGCCATCGTGCGCGCCATGGCCATGAACCCCAAGGTGCTGCTGTTTGACGAGCCCACGTCCGCGCTTGACCCCGAAATGGTCGGCGAGGTTTTGGACCTGATTAAAAAACTGGCCGACGACGGCATGACGATGGTCATCGTCACCCACGAGATGGGCTTTGCACGTGAGATTGCCTCCCGTGTATTGTTCATCGCCGACGGTCACATCGCAGAGGAGGGAAGCCCGGAGAAAGTCTTCGGCGACCCGCAAAGCGAAAGATTAAAAACCTTCCTTGCGAAGGTGTTATAAAACAAAAAGGTGCCCTGCACGGGCACCTTTTTGTTTGGGGAATATGCTTGCAACGCAAGCATATGAGGGATGCGAAAGCAGACCGGGGGATCGTTCTCTTTCCATGGTGTTGAACTCAATAAGTCCGCCTTGTGCAAAGGCGGGGGGACCGCTTTAGCGGTGGGAGGATTGTACCCTATTCGATTTTTGCACGCCCTATTTCACCCACCGCTCAATCGCATGCACCAATCGTAGGGCGGGGGCTTGACTCCCGCCGTTGTCGTCTCCCGCACTGGTTGGTGAACCTAAAAAGGCTCCTTCTTAGAGTGAAGTCTGCAAGCAGACGCATGTTCGCTACGCTCTCTATGCGGGCTCCCGACGAAGTCGGGTGGAGGAGTTCATCCTTAACTAAAGTATTATCCCAACCGCCGAGAAAAGACATACGCCAACCGAATAACGGATGGTCAAGCTTAATTGTTTCTACCAAAGCTAAAATAAGACGTATCTGTTTGATGAACTCCTTCCACCGCTAACGCGGTCCCCCTTCCTCAAGAGGACGGCTAATTAACTCGTCCTCTGGTTTTGTTGAAATGGGATAAACAAACTCCGTTCCCCATCCGTGGCAATGAACTTTTCAAGCCTCCACCGCCGGGGCATATCCCTTCGGGGGACGCAGGTGGCACGACGAAGTCGTGACGGAAGGAGTTCCCCTTTCTGCCGCACTTCATCCCAACCACCGAGAGAACGCCCAAACCAAGCCTGCCTCGTGTAGAGGAAGGGGGACCACCTTCGGTGGTGGAAGGATTGTACCCCATACAATTTATATAAATCTCCATCCCAACAGCCACGCAATCATACCCGCTACCCGTCCTCCGTAGCCGGCACCTTACCACAAAAGTGTTCGCCAGAATACCGCAAAAGTGTTCGCCAGAATGCCACAAAAGTGTTCGCCAAAATCCAACAAACACGCCCACCGCGTCATCACAAAATGCGTATTTACGCATTTTATTGCACTCATAGATTGACAATCACCCTTTATTATCTTATTAACCTGAACAAAAAAGCCTCCACCGCCGAGAAATGCCTCCCGCTAACCGGCCTCCTTCCGTCACCGTTTTAGGATATTACGCATTTGTGGGGGTATATTTTACAAGAATTGCAATATATACCCCCACAAATGCACATTTCGTCATCCCATCCGCCCGGCATCCAATCTATCCGTAGGGGAGGGGTCTCCCCTCCCGTTCTCCCGTCTTCCTTCCTTCATTAGCCCGTAGGGCGACTTCATTTGGTGCTCTGCACCAACCCCATCCACCGCGCATCCACTTCCACCAATCGCAGCCCTCCCCAAATTCCGCCAATACCCTTGACATTTTTCCATTTTTTGGCTATTATATAGTTGTACTATGGATTAGCCATAATTTCATTTGCGGAGGTTACGTTTGCTATGTATTCCGTCCATCGCCATATCGCACCGATTATTGCCAAACGCGCGCAAAACGCCAAAGCGATTTTGTTAACCGGCCCCCGACAGGTAGGGAAATCCACTTTATACCGCCATCTGTTCGCAGACGTCAATCAAGTCACGTTTGACGACGATTTGTTGTTGGCGCAGGCAACCGAGGACGTTAGTTTGTTTCTCTTGAACAATCCGTGCCCCCTAATGATTGACGAGGTGCAAAAATGCCCCTCCATTTTCAACAAAATCAAAATAACACTGGATAATACGGATAAGAACGGCAACTTTTTCTTTACCGGATCACAGAAATTGCAGCTTATGGCATCGGTTTCCGAGTCTTTGGCAGGAAGAATATCGATCATGGAACTGGATGGCCTTTCGCAACGTGAAATAAACGGCATTCCTTTTAATCGGCATTTTGTGCCCACTGCAGAGTATATTGCCGAACGAGAAAAGAATCTTTCACAAAATAAAGATGATATTTGGACTATCATCCACCGGGGATCCTATCCGGAATTGTACGTTAATCCGAACCGCGAATGGGTTGACTTTTATCAATCCTACGTCAAAACGTATTTGGAAAGAGACGTGAACCAACTGATTAAGGCGAAAAATCATTTGACCTTTGTCAAATTTATGACGGCAGTGGCAGCGCGGACCGGGCAAATGCTGAATTACGCAAACTTGTCAAGTGAACTCGGCATAGGCGAGATAACTGTAAAGGAATGGATTTCCATCCTTGAAAAAAGCGGTATCGTTTATTTGTTAAAACCTTTTACGCCGAGTGCTCTGTCCCGTGCCATCAAAACGCCGAAGCTTTATTTCCGCGATACCGGTTTGTGCTGCTATTTAACCCGGTGGCTTACGCCGGATACTTTGAAAAACGGCGCTATGGCAGGAGCAATGTTTGAAACCTTCGTCATCAATGAAATATTGAAATCCTATGCCAACGAAGGCCTGGATTATGATTTCAACGTATTCTTTTATAATGGGAAAGACCGAAAGAAAAAACGTGAAAACGGCCAAACGATTGAAGTTGACGGTGAAATTGATTTAATCCTTTCTGAAAACGGTATGCTTTACCCGATTGAAATCAAGCTTTCCGCATCTCCCAAAGCCGATATGGCATCCGAGTTTGACGTGTTGGATAACGTCCCCGACCAAAAAAGAGGCCTTGGCGCCATCATTTGTCTGTATGACAAAAAAATGTACCTGCGGGACAATTTGGTCGTTCTGCCGATTGCATATATTTAACACTCCATTTTGGCTAATCTATAGTTGTACTATGGATTAGTCGCGTGAAGTGCCTTCTTGCTAAACCCATCACTCGCTGTTCACGCACCATAAAACGCTTTCCGGTCATGGCTGTCGCCAAGTCCGACGCGTTTTTATGCAATGCGCAGTTGAACTTTGCGAACCAACATCGAAAGGACCGGTCCCAACAATGACTTACGAACTGAAAAACGGCAAACTGACCGTACGTTACGACCCCGCCGCCGCTCCACTTTCAGTGACGGCACGATCGTCGAAGCAGATTTTGCACAGGATTCTTTCGTGATTCGTTATCCCGACGGCGAGATTGTTTCGGGTGCGCTGAACGGAACAATAATATACAACGTATAAAACCCGACCGCGTAAGGTTTCTTACGCGGCCGGGTTTTCTTTATCTATTGAAAAGTGCCCGCACTTTTCTTCCTCAACGTGACCGCAGGTCATATTTCACATTGGCGATAGCCAATAATTCACTGTCGTCGCAACGACAATTTCACGTGACCGATGGTCACATTTCACTGCGGCCTTCTGCCGCCTGCTGCCTTCTGCCGCCTGCTGCCTTCTGCCGCTTGTTGCCTCCTGCCGCGGCGCATTATGCCGTCATGCGGGATTTAATATACAAATCAATATCATCAACGATATATTTTGTTCCCGTTGTGTGCAGTACTTCGTAAAACGATTGGATATACTCGCAGACGGAGTACCGGTTAAATAAATCCAGAACTTCCTTCCCGGTCATTCCTTTTTGGTTCTTATATTCCTCCACGCACAGGATTAAAAACGGTAATTCTTTGCTCATACGTTGTTCTCCCGGCCGCTGCGGCGGCTCTTTTTTCTTTTGCCGTATACGGCAAATATTTATTTGACGTTATTCCTCGGGGAAGGCAACTTCGCCCGTCTCTTTTTCATGTTTCCACATGGAATAGAGTGTCATCGGGCTGTAATGCCACGTCTTTGTTTCTTCATTGGACAGATAATCATATACCCGGGACTGATAAAACGCATTCATTGCAGCCATTTCATCCAACTCTTCCTTTTCGGCAATCAAGGCGACCGTCTGCGGTATCAAAGCAATACTCAATATAGCATTAAATTGTTCATCCATCTTCACACCTCTTCGGCCGCAACGAACCGCAATAATTTCATAGCTTTGTCCGTGGTGAACACGTATTGATCGAATAGTTTTTTGACCTTTAACGCTTCCAATGCCTGCTCTTTCGTTAGCAAACCCGTTGCATACACCTGGAGCGTTCGATACACGTCATCATTGGCGACAGCACCGATAATCAAGTCATACTGTTTCCCGTCATACGTTCCGTTGCGGTGTGCGGAAACGAAATCCAACCATTCCGCATCGGGAGCCGCAAACTTTTTCACGGATAATACGTCCGCCACGGCATTTTCATCCAGTTCATAAACGTTGACGATGGGCGTACCGCCCCTGCGAAGGGTAACCTTACCGGCAAAGTTTTCAGCCTGGTTTCTGTTCGTGGTGGTATAGAACCCATTGCCAAAGTCCAGAAATCTGTTTTGTTCGATTAATTTTGGCTGTTCCACCACCATATTACTGCCATGAAATAATACCATCATACCCTCCCCGCCGCGCAGGCGTGCAACCCAACGTTACGTGCGTTCTTTCACACCGGCCGCAATCTTCATGATTTGTGCCTTTTCTTCTTTCAGTTTTTTAATGATCTCTTCTATTTGTTTTCTTCTGATCAATTGTTCACGAAGGGCCGCCACCGATTCTTCGTTTTTACCAACGTATTTGCTAATCACTTTATCGCCGTCTCTGAACGATACATAAAAATACGTTTTGTCTTTCACTTTCTTTACCTTGATACTGCCGCGGGGAAGATGCTCAAGCTCACGGTTGTATTCGCTGATCATCCTATCGTTTCGATTTTCTTCTTTTGCAAGCAAAGCTGTCAGTACGTTCATTTTCATCACCCCGTTGCTGTTATTATACCCCACAAATATGAAAAAGTAAATACGCTTGTTGGATAATTGCGTGTGTTTGTAAATTGCCATCGGCAAACATCACCCGACCGCGTAAGTTTTTACGCGGCCGGGTTTTCTTTATCTATTGAAAAGTGCGGATGAGCACTTTTCTTCCTTAACATGACCGCAGGTCATATTTCACATTGGCGATAGCCAATATTTCACTGTCGTCGCAACGACAATTTCACGTGACCAACGGTCACATTTCACTGCCGCCTGCTGCCGCCTGCCGCAGCGCATTGCGCCGCACCTCATCTGTATAACGGCTGCAATAGCCCACTGCGCAAGGCGGCTAGCTTCCTTATCACTTTCTCCTCGTCGTTGTCCGGGTCGCTGACGATGGCGTTGATCACGGCATCGGTTTTGATGCGCGCACATGATATAATCAGCTCGGCAGTCTCCGGGGAAAAGGAGAAGAACCGCTGCTTGGCCTCGGCATCGTCCAATAGGTCCGCGTGGTCCATCTGCCCGGCCATAATGCTCTGTATAACCCGCTCCGCCTTGGCATACCGTTCCGCCCTCCTTTTCTCTTGGTTGTCTATGAAGGCCAAAACGTGCTGCAGCTTTTCTTCCTCTGCTTTTCGCGCTGCCTCATCGGGCGCACCGGCGATAAACCGTTGATGCGCTCTGATTGTTCCTTCCCGCAAAAGATCTTCGGTGCTGCGGCCCATGAAGGGCACTGCATTGTCAAAAGCCGGCGTTGCGACCGGCACCACGCCCAATTCCTTCACCGTCTGCTCCGCTATGATGCCGGCCCATTTGGGGTTGACGCAAAGCCCGAACAGACGGTTTTTCAACTGCATCATCAATTCAAACTCCTGCTGCGTGGGGAGCCGCTGCGACTCCTGTGCGGCATGCGGTTCGTTTGCAGCATTTGCAACGTTTTCAACGCTTGCGACGTTTGTAACAGCCATCTCGTTTGCACGAATTCTTTCTTTTTTCTTGTTTAAAATCGTATACTTCATAAATCTCCTTTTCCTCTATTTAATCCCTGGCAGATTGAAATGCGGCTATACCTGTGTCAAGTCAGGCCGCCGCCTCTCTTTCGGCATTTTGTTTATTTTTCCATTATTGGCACTATTCCGCGGATTGTTCCCCGAATCCGTCCCCCTGTACATAGTATAACACGCAATTTTGGAAAGTCAAGGGGTTATTCGTATATTTATCCGAAAAATTTGACAAAGTCAATTTTTCGGATAAATAAGGGGTGCTTGCCGTTCCCCCTGCCTGCCTTGTGTAAAGGGAGGTGTCACGACTTGTCGTGACGGAGGGATTGTCGTTCTCCATCGTTCTCCTCTTCGTAGGCCGCCTTGTGAAGAAGTGAAGCCTGCAAGCAGGCGACATGTTCGCTACGCTCTCTATGCTGCCGGCGCCGGGTTAGGCGACTGAGGGATTGTCGTTCTCCGTTCTCCCCGCCTGCCTTGTGTAAATGGGATCGCCCAGGTGGGCGCATGTTCGCTCCGCTCTCTATGCAGGGCATTGCGAAGCAATGACGGAGGGATTATCTCTCGGCCACTGAACCTAAAAAGGCTCCACCGCCGGGGGAGCTGGATTTGCGAAGCAAAGACTGAAGGAGTTCCCCCTGCCTGCCTCGTGAAAGAGGCATATCCCTGACGGGGGTAAGTCCTGCGAGGAGAGCGCATGTGGACCGCTTTAGCGGTGGAAGGATTGTCTTTCCATGGTGTTGAACTCTATAAGCCGTCTCCTTGGGGTATATCCCTGACGGGGGTAAGTCCTACGAGGAGAGCGCAGGTGGCCCAGCTTTGACGGTGGAAGTGAGTTTAGTTTCCTTCGGAAACGCATGTTCGCTTCGCTCTCTATGCGCCCCTTTCTGCCGCACTTCATCCCAACCACCGTTCAATCACACCCGCTAACCAGTCTACGCAACCGGTCCTCACCCCAAAAGTGTTCCGCGCATCCATTAAGTATAATATGATTAAGGGCCTATTGTTTTGAATTTTAGCCAATGCAAGGCAATATTTTTACGGTCCTATTTGCTTTTTTGCCCAAAATGTAGACAATAGACTGTACACTTATAGTCTACATGGCGGTATACTATATTATGAATATTACTATATATAAAATAAGGAGGCGCCATATGACTCTGAATGAAATATTCGGTGAAAACGTCCGTAACCGGCGTAAAGAATTGCATCTATCGCAGGAAGAACTCGCCGACCGCGCCGACCTGCACCGGACCTATATCAGCGATATTGAAAACTGTACCCGGAACGTTTCACTGGAAACGGTGGAAAAGATTGCGAAGGCACTGGATACGTCACCAGATACATTGTTAAAACCCACTTTTATAGCTCAATTAACTTGAACTACTCCCATCTACATTCTTGTGTCGTTACGGTTTTCAATTTTTAAGTCCATACGAAATGAGGTTCTACTAATCTCCATGAAACAATTTAATTTTATTGATCTTTTTGCCGGAGCCGGTGGTTTATCTGAAGGTTTTGTCCAAGCAGGTTTTAAACCGATCGCCCATGTGGAAATGAATCCATTTGCCGCACAGACACTTCAAACAAGATGCGCCTATTATTATCTAAAGGAAACGAATAATCTATCGCTCTACTATGATTACCTTAAAAAGGTCATCACAAGGGAAGAACTACTAAAAACAATCCCGGCCGACATTTTAAAAACCGTCATATGCAAAACAATGTCCGATAAAACACTCCCCACCATTTTTTCAACAATAGACGGATACATGGAAAAAAACCAAATTAAGTCCATTGATGTAATTATTGGAGGCCCACCATGCCAAGCGTATTCTTTGGTCGGGCGCGCGCAAAGTAGTCATATGGATATTCCTATGGAAGATGATCCACGTAATGAGCTGTACAAACTTTATGTTCGTTTCTTAAAGAAATATCAACCTAAATTATTCGTATTTGAAAACGTTATGGGTATTTCCTCCGCTAATGGCGGCCGTACTTGGAAAAATATCCAAAGTTATTTAAAGCGTGTCGGATATGAAATTGAATGTCATGAGCAAAATTCAAAGTATTTTGGTGTTCTGCAAAGTCGACGTCGAATGATTATTGTCGGCTGGTTAAAGAATAGCCAGATGCAATACCCAAACTTTAAAAAAGTTGAAACAACCGCCATTGTAAATGACATACTAGGCGATTTGCCTTCATTGTTGCCAGGGGAAAAAGCCACCTCGTATGCAAAGGCTAATCCAAGTGATTATTTAATTCAAACTCAAATTAGGACGACCGATGACGTGTTAACGCTTCACGAAAGTCGGAGAAACATAGCGCGTGATATCACAATTTACAAAAAAGCAATCCAGCTCTGGAATGAAAATCACCAACGGTTAAACTATAATGATTTGCCTGATGAACTGAAAACGCATCGGAACAGGAACGCTTTTTTGGATAGGTTCAAGGTGGTGGAGGGAGACGAGCCTTGTTGCCATACAATGTTGGCACATATATCCAGAGACGGCCATTATTTTATTCATCCTGATATTTCTCAACACCGCTCCATTACCGTACGAGAAGCTGCTAGAATTCAATCCTTTCCGGACAATTATTTTTTTGAGGGTCCACGCACAGCACAATTCGTACAAATTGGGAATGCTGTTCCTCCTATGATGGCAACACGCATTGCACAGGGAATAATGAATGAATTAATAAAGGAAGACTGACATGGAACAAAACATCCTTCTTGAGCAGTATAGCCAATTCAAGCAAGCCCAATTAAAAGAATCACCTTTTCGTTTTCTGCTAAACACGCAAATTGAGATAAATCCGCATCAAATCAATGCTTTTTGCGCTGCCGTGCAAGCTTTGAAAACAGGGGGCATCATTTTAGCGGACGAAGTCGGTCTTGGTAAGACAATCGAGGCTGGGCTGGTTTTAAAATATGTTCTTGGGACCGGTGCCAAAAACGTTCTGATTTCTCTTCCTGCAACGCTGCGAAAGCAATGGGAACAGGAATTGATTGACAAATTCGATATCCGTCCCGTTATTCTTGACAGAGCAACAGTGGAAAATGACTTTTATACGTGGAACTGTTGGTTTATGGGACAGGATAAAACCCGAATTGTCATTGCAAGTTATGACTACTCATCAAGATTAATTAAACGATTTCCCAAAGTCATATGGGATTTCATCATCATTGATGAAGCACACAATCTGCGCAATGTCTTTCATAATGCAAAACGAGCCAAAAATCTATTTGACGTAACAAAACATATACCCAAAATCCTCTTAACTGCAACCCCATTGCAAAACTCATTAAGCGATTTGCACGGGCTGATCTCCTTTATTGATCCCCGTATTTTCGGTGATGAAGCATCATTTACCCGCCGTTTTATTACCAGCGGAGAATATGACAAGTTAAAAGAAGAATTGCGTCCCGTTCTGTATCGCACGTTGCGCAGAGACGTATCCAAATACATGGATTTTAAGAAGCGCGAATGCCACACAGTTGACTTTACGCTTTCTGTTGAAGAAACCGTCCTATATCAACAGGTCAACTCGTTTCTGAGACGCGGTACGCTTTATTCCATTCCTACCACCAACAAGGGGCTGATTATTCTTGTAATTCGTAAGCTGTTAGCCTCATCCAGTTTTGCACTGATTGATACGTTTGAAGTACTACGCGATCGCCTCGAAAAACTCATTGCCGGCACCAAATCTGCTAACGCACAAGATGGGTTTGACTTGTTCTGGAGTTTTGTGGAAGACGAAATAGACGAATCTGATTGGGATTCTAACGAAACAGAAACCACCATTTTCCAAAAGCAACAAATGGAAGATGAAATGGAACTGATTGAGCAGATTATCGAAACGGCAACAAAAATAAAAGCCAACGCAAAAATAATCGCTTTAAAAACAGCTCTAAATACCGCGTTTGAGATTCAAAAACAAAAAGGCATTGCACAAAAAGCGGTTGTATTTACCGAATCAAAACGCACACAAAAATATATAGCGGAAGAGTTGCGTAATGATGGCTATGCCGAATCGGACATCATCCTTTTCAACGGCGACTTTAATGACACCATGACAAAAGAAATATATGACGCTTGGCAAGTTAAAAATCATGGCAAACCAAACTATGGCCGAAGCGTTGAGTATAAGCATGCAATTGTCGATTATTTTAAAAACAATGCCAAAATTCTCATCGTGACAGATACCGGTTCGGAAGGTCTTAACCTCCAATTTTGTAATACGGTAATTAATTATGACCTGCCATGGAATCCGCAAAAAATTGAACAGCGTATCGGTAGATGTCATCGTTACGGACAAGAACACGATGTTATTGCCATCAACCTATTAAATACCGGTAATGAAGCGGACAAGCGCATTTACGAGATTTTAACCGAGAAATTTGAGTTGTTTTCCGGTGTGTTTGGCGCATCTGACGTTGCACTCGGTGCCTTGGAATCAGGAACAAATTTTGAAAAAAAGATTTTGGATATTTTTCAAAGATGTAACACAACTGCCGATTTTAAAAAGGAATTTGACAACCTTGATAAGCAGTTGGACAGTAAGCAAAATGCGCAAGGAGCGCAGCTTCGCAACCTATTGCTAACAGAAAATCCGGAATCCAAAGGTGCCGCCCTAGAGAAAACATTTCAGGACGTGACTAAATATATTACCGATGTAGAGTATTGGAATCAATTTGCCGCCCCATGGAAAGAAGATGACGTACAATATTGGCGCATTGATAACTGGGGGCAGAATTGCCTCGGCTCACATGGGTATTTATTCTTTGGCGCATTTCTGAACAATTATAAAGTGGCATTCCCAGTTCTTTTATTATGTGATGAAAATGGTAACTACGTTGATTTAT
>DCGU01000078.1:0-3835 GCA_002315325.1 Clostridiales bacterium UBA1770 | reverse complement strand
AATTAGTATCTGCGTTGGAGCGTGCAGATGACAGTGACGTTCATTTTCTAAAGCCAACCCCTAATGAAGAGAATGATATTGATACCATACTGGACCGTCTAACGCTCCAAATTGCCGACCAATACAGTCGTGAGGTCGCCCCCATTATGGAAACCAACAAACATAGGGTTGAGAATTGGGCGCAAATTCGGTGCGAACAATTAAATGAGCAAAAAAATGAAATGGTTCGGCAAATTGAGGAGTTAAATTCCCAAGCCTCGTTTGCAATTGATTCATTACGTAAGTCTGACATACAAAAAGAAATACGCGAAAAGAAAAAGAAGCAAGACAAATTCCTGAACGGTTTGCAAGGCCAATTTGATGCTATTGCCAAAGACGCGGCAAATGAAATCACCACATTCAATCAGAAATATGAAATCAGAAATCCATCCCTTTTTATCAACGTTGTTTTAAAATTTTAATTTATGTTTGGAGGTTTTTATGCCTACAAGATTTGAATATGCAGGCGTTCGCCAAAAAATCATTGACATGCTTAAAATAGATTTAATGGGGCCGTCAAGCGAAACAGAAGTACTGACTGAGAAACCGGGAAACGCTTATATTACCGGATTTCTTGTCCCGCAATCATCTCCGGCCGCATGTGGAACTGCTGTAATAGAGCAGGAAATTGATACCGATATTGCCTATGATGAGGAAGATTATACTGAGGGCGAAGAGGACGACAATGAGCCCGTTGCACTCAGCCATGCAAAAAAGCCATCCTCCATCGGTATCAGTTTTTACGTTCAAAGTAATACCCCATCTATTAATATAGAAGTTTCTTGGGGCGATTATTCCCAAACCATCGAACAGACAACCGCTGAGGATGGCACCTCAAAAAATAAGGCAAAATATCCACGTATTCCAATGGCGGAAACTATCCCTGTAGACTTTACACAATTTACAAAAAGTTACGACTATGCTCTGACATGTGACTCAAACGTTCATCTTCATATTTCTCGAATAAAGTTGAAACGCGGATATTCTTTGGTTACGGCATATATTATCAATCAAAGAACCAATTCTGCGAATGAGACAGAGGCAACAATGTTCCAGGTTAAAATCAAAGCAAGCTCTGCCGACAATATTCCGATTTTTCTTGCAGAACACATTTGCCGAGACGTGTTAGCTGCTGATGAGTTTTACTTTGTGCAACGTCCCATCATGGGACATGGCAGAGGATGCGCAGCCACTTGGGGCCCGGTGGAAAACGGTAAAACTGCATACGTTGAATCTGCGTTTATCCCGGAATACGAATTTCCGGGTGTTAGTGCAGCATTACCTGGGTTGGATAAATTTTATTTTTCAATGCGCGATTTAAGTAAGACAACCGGCAAAGCTAAAATTCTGGAAAAGTTGAACGTATTAGCAGACTCATATGAAAAGTGGATACAGACCGAACTGGTGAATAACACCAATATGGCCGACCCTGCCTTTAAATCTGCCATAGGTGACACGGTGGTTGCTAAATGTAATACTGCTCTGGCACGTATACATGAAGGAATTAATCTTATCGACAAAGATGTCATCTCGTTTAAAGCATTTTGCTTTATGAATCAGGCCATGCTCCTGCAGAAAAACATTACAAACTACGCAAGAAAACATGGGGCCGGAATCACATGTAATTTCAAAGATTTTGTCGATACGACCAAAGATGCAAACAACTTTGGTTGGCGACCTTTCCAAATTGCATTTATACTAATGAACCTATGCGGCATCGTTGATCCAAACCATCCTAACCGCGAAGTCGTCGATTTGCTCTATTTCCCTACCGGTGGCGGTAAAACAGAAGCGTATTTGGGATTAATGGCGTTTGTCATTGCCAACAGACGTCTGCGCGCAAATACCGATGACAATTATAATCGTGTTGGCGGTGTGACCGCAATTCTTCGCTATACGCTTCGCTTGTTGACAACGCAGCAACGCGACCGTATTACCAAAATGGTAATAGCCGCAGAAATGATTCGTGAACGCGAGCAGGAACTGTATGGTCATGAGCCAATCAGCATCGGTTTTTGGGTGGGGGGCGACGTTACACCGAATCATTTTGACGACCTGAAAGAAGACCCCGCAAATTTTGACCAAACCAAACGTGCCCGACATCAAAAACATCTTTTATTCAAACAACTGTTGAGATGCCCTTTTTGCGGAAATAAATTGACCGAAGACGACTTCTACATCGATACTGATACAAAATCGGTTACTATTTACTGCAACGATAACACCTGTTATTTCTATAAATATAATGAGGAAAATAACCTGCCTCGGCATAACATTCCCGTGTACATGGTTGATGAAGAAATATACGCCAAATGTCCTACAATAATCCTGTCAACCGTAGATAAATTTGCAAATCTTCCGTGGTCTGTATCAACAAATTCTCTATTCGGACGTGTTGATCGTAAATGCAGTCGTCATGGTTATGTCGCCATCGGGGAATCCCATTCCAAACATCAAAAAACAGAAAATCTCCCAAAGTCGGAATTAACAAAAATCAAACCATTCCTGCCACCGGAATTAATCATACAGGATGAATTGCACCTTATTACCGGCCCATTGGGTACAATCTATGGTGCTTATGAAACAGAAATTGAAGAACTCTGTTCCTATACGGCGGGTGATAAGAAGATCTGACCCAAATTCGTTGTTTCCACCGCAACCATCAAAAACGCTGCCGAACAAACACGCTGCTTATATGGGCGTAAGAATACACAACAATTTCCACCTTCCGGCTTTTCTATCAGTGACAGCTTCTTTATCAAAGAAATACCGATTGCAGATGACCCGTTCAGAAAATACGTCGGCATTTGTGCCCCTGGCCAGTCTATGAAAATGGCATTACTTCGCCTTTATGCCATTTTATTGCAATCTTCATACGTTCTGTCCCAACACCCATCGGAAAAAGATTGCATTGACCCCTATTATACACTTGTTGGGTATTATAATAGCATTCGTGAATTGGGCGGTGCTGTACGATTATTGCAGGATGACATTCCTAAACGAATCGATAGAATAAACAAACGGTACAAAATGAATGCCGTACGCTATTTAAATAACCGCGAAGAAATTACTTCCCGTATGCCCTCCGATAAAATCCCGCAAAAATTGGAACAATTGGAAAAAATCTTTACCGATAAGGATTGTCTTGACACTGCAATTGCCACAAACATGATTGCCGTTGGTATGGACGTGGACAGATTGGGACTAATGGTTGTAACCGGCCAACCGAAACAGAACTCGGAATATATTCCAGCAACCAGCCGTATCGGTCGTTCTTTCCCCGGATTGGTAGTTACCTTATATAATCCGTACCGGCCGAGAGACCTGTCCCATTACGAAAATTTCAGTGGTTATCACGCGCAACTGTATCGTTTTGTTGAAGGGACCACAGCCACACCATTTTCTGCGCGCGCACGTGATAGAGTTCTCCACGCACTCATAATTGCGGCAATCCGCCTGACAATACCTGAGCTTGCCAAAAATGAGGATGCGCAAGACATCTCATCACTTTCCGACTTACAGCTTGAGGCCATAAAGAAAGTGATTATTGAACGTCTGAAAATCGTAAAGCCCTCTGCCAAAAATGAAGTTGAAACAGAGATTGATGATTTTATCAATAATTGGAGATTGCTTACTCATCAAGATCACCCTCTCCATTATTATGTTTGGAACACGAAACAGTATTATCGCCTTATGAATGATTACGGTGAAAGTTTTTCTGCCACTGAAAAGCCAACGCTACGTTCCATGCGCGAAGTAGAAAAGGCCGCAAATATGTACTATGAGGTATGATATG
>DCGU01000020.1:82854-91239 GCA_002315325.1 Clostridiales bacterium UBA1770 | reverse complement strand
TAATATCCTCCATCTACCCTATTTGTCATCGGGATTAGGAGACAATCAAATCGATAACGGCGTCACGTACTGCCTGCATTTGTACGGCATCGTTGACGCAGTGCATGAAATCGATGGGGCCGGTGATCTTTTCCACGGCTGCCACCACGGCCTCTTTGCCGACTTTCGTTTCGGCCAGCTTCATGGTGCGGATGTCGTCCATGCCTTGCTTAAAGGCACGAATGCGCAGGGAATCGACCGGCATACCGTCCTGCCCCGGATAGACCAGGTGCGCGTCACCCGTCACGCCCCAATACCCCGCACAGGGGCTTAAGAATGGATTGACGGCGTCATAGGAGCCGCAGTTGTTGTAGAAATTGAAGCCCCAGTTCAGGAAGCCTTCAATGCCGTATTTGTACATCTGCATGCCCAGGGAACGGGTGGATGCGGCGTGCATGGCAACGAAGCGGTTGGAGGCGCCGACCCACGGCCCGCAGCAGTAATAGACCCAGCGTTCCGCAATATCCTCTTTCATAAAGGCTTCAATCTCGCCGGAGCTCGGCACGGGAATGGGGCACAACCCTTCTTTATAGAAATCAACGTCGGACAGGGCATCCAAAATTTTCCAGCCGGCAATGCAGGTGTCGACGGTTTCGCGGTTTTTCTTATACTGTTCTTTGTGTGCACCGCCCGGTTCGTCGGAAATGTGGAAGTAGGTTCTGTCTTTTAACCCGCGTGCTTCCATATATGCCGTGAAGGCGGTTAAGAAGGCGTGCAGGAAGGTGACGTACTCGTCGCCGTTCGCATCGGTATCCCAGCCGAAGATGCGCTTGTATGCACCGTCAACGGTGGCCATCACTTTGGGGGCGTGCTTTGCGCCCCATTGTGTGAACAGGTGAGATATTTCAAAATACTGTACGCCGCAGGACAGACACAGGTCGATCCAACGGTCGCACAGGGAAAAATCAAACGAGTATTTGTCGCCGTTTTTGGTCACGCGCGTCAGCTGCGTCGTGGTGCGTTCACCGCCGATATTCGTGTCCAGCGCCACAGTAAAAACGGGCATTAATATCATATTTGTGCCGTTTTCAACGGCTCTTTTGATGAAATTACCGCAAATCTCAAAATGGCGGTCGGACCAGGGTTCAACGTTGTAATAGTTGGCCAAACAGTCGGTGTAGAACCAATGCGTGACGTGCGTTTCCTGCGGCGGCAGCACGGCATCCAATACCGTTAAGGTAAACGTTTGGGCAGCCAGTTCGTTGCCGTTGTCATCTTCCAACGCGACGGTCGTCGGATAGGTGCCCGGCGTTAAATCATCGCCTTCAAAATCCAAAAAGGCGGTGTGCAGCTGCTGATTGACGACAGGCATGCAGTTGCCGCGCATCGGGGCCGCCAATACGTCGGGGTACAAACCGGGCGTTGTGCGTAAAAAGGTTGGGTCGGCGTCTTTGATGACTTTCGACGTACCGAAGGCGGGGGCGTAATTGGGGATGCTTTCCACGGTGTGGAGGGAAACGTATTTTGCCATGTCGCCGCGTACGACGACGTGGTACAGATGACAGCAGTCGTCACTTTCCTCCGAATCATACGCTGCGAACTGCACGGATGCCCGCTCGTTTTTAAACATACGCAGGGAAGAAAGAGGTGCAAAATCATCGGGCGTTTGGTCAATAAAGCATTTTTCCAGGGATGAAATCAGTTTTGTTTCAAGCATTTGCCGATACCTTCTTTCAGTCCAAAAATGGGTTAAAAATATGATAACAAAAATAGGCGGAAAAAGCAAGCCGAAACGGACAAAAACGGCCAAATAAAGATGGCCCGGCGCGCTTTTTTGTTGACAAATATGCGCGCGCGTGATACAATCATACTGAAATCTTATAATTATTATAACGAAAGGCAAATCCTATGCTGTTTATTCTTGACACGGCCGACCTGTCGGCCATCCGTCACTGTTGCGAGTTTTATCCGCTTGCCGGCGTTACCACCAACCCCTCCATCATTTCCAAAGAGAAGACCGATTTCTGGAAATTGCTGGGCGATATTCGCACCGCTATCGGTGACGACAGAATGCTGCACGTGCAGACCGTCTGCACGGACGCTGCCGGCATTGTGGCAGAGGCAAAACTGCTGGCCTCCAAGGTCGGCAAAAAGGGCAATTTCTTCGTAAAAATCCCGATCGGTGAAGAGGGGCTCAAAGCAACCGCCGAAATTAAGAGACAGGGGATTTGCGGCGTCACCATGACCGCCATCTTCACACCCGGTCAGGCGCTGATGGCTGCCTGCGCCGGTGCCGATTTCGTGGCGCCTTACGTGAACCGCTTGGACAATATTCTGGGTGACGGCGTACGCGTTGTCGCCGATATCGTGGAACTGTTCCGTCAGCACAATATCACCGACTGCAAGGTGTTGGCCGCCAGCTTCAAGAATGCCGAACAGGTATTTGCCTGCGCGATGGAAGGCTGCCAAAGCGTGACCGTTACGGCAGACGTTCTGAAAACCTTTATCTCGCATCCCATGACCGACGCTGCGGTTGCCGGCTTTGAAAAGGATTGGAAGTCTGTGTACGGCGATAAGAAAATCGCCGAGCTGTGAGGCGTACAATGAAAGCATCCGCACTGGAACAGGCAAAGGCCGTATATGCCATTGAACGCGAATGTATCGAAGAAATGGAAAAGCGTTTCGACGAGGCTGCGTTCACAAAGGCCGTTGAGCTGCTGCGCGACGCACCGCGCATCGGTACGACAGGCTGCGGTCATTCCGGTATCATCTGTCAGCATTTTGCCCACCTTTTGTGCTGTATCGAACGCCCGGCCCGTTTTATTTCTCCGGCCGAAGCGGTGCACGGCGCAACCGGTTTTCTGCAAAAGGGCGACGTGATGGTATTCGCGTCCCGCGGCGGCAGAACCAAAGAACTGCTGCCCATTCTCGACATCTGTCATAAAAAGGGAATTCACGTCATCTCCGTGACGGCCAATCTCACGTCGGAATTGGCGCTGGGTGCCGACGTGGTGTTGGAACAGTACGTCAATCGTGAAACCGATAAATACAATTCCCAGGGCACGACGTCGTCGACGTCGCTGGCCGTTATTTTCCACACGCTGTCCACGGCGCTGCTGGAAGAAACCGATTTTCAAAACGAACAATTTGCCGTCATTCACCCCGGCGGTGCCGTGGGCGAACGGCTCAATAACAAATAATTTTTTCGGAGGATATTTACAATGGAATTCAAAGTATTTCAAAAAGAATTGGAACTGCAGTCCCGCGGCTGGATTCCCACGTTCCACGACGTTTCCAAGGAAATCATTGATATCGTAAAGGCATCCGGCGTGAAGAACGGTACCGTTTGCATCGCATCTCACCACACCACCTGTTCCGTTATGATTCAGGAATGCTCCCACGATATCGACTCGTTCGATCTGGAGTTCCTGCAGCACGACCTTTTGGATATTATGCGCAAGATGATCCCCGACTTTGCCGAGGAGCATCAGTACCGTCATCCCGGCCCGCTTCATTCCAAGTTCGGCCGTTTCGTCAACGAGCCCGGTGACTACACCAGCATGAATACCGACGGTCATCTGCGCTCCGTATTCTTCGGCCGCAGCGAAACCATGACCATTAAAGACGGCGTCCTGGACGGCGGTGAGTTTGCACACGTTTATTTCGTTGACTGGGACCACGTTCGTGCCCGTCACCGTCAGTTGAACGTTACCGTTATGGGCACGACCGAGGACGTCGGCGACCGCAAGTGGAACAACGGCGAGGTGATCAACACCCTGCACAAGTTCACCGATGAAGAAAAGGCTGACGACGTGCACTACACGCTGCAGCTCAAGAGATAAGAGGGAAGCGCTTTGAAAAGACAAATCCGTACACCCTATTTTGAAATAGGCACGAAAAACTATATTTACGGCGACACTGTCCTGGAATATGCCAAGGCTGCCGACGCCGCCGCCGAAAAGTACGATATTGACGTACTGTTCATTACCCCCGCTGTGGAAATCCGCCGCGTGGTAGAGAACACCAAGCACTTAATCGTTTTGGCCCCTTATATGGATACGCTGCGTCCCGGCCGCGGCATGGCAGACATCCTGCCCGAGGCCCTCAAGGCCGCCGGTGCCGAGGGCGTCGTGGTCAACCACTGCGAAAAGCCGATGTCCGTGCCCCAGATTAAGGCTACCATCGACCGTGCCCGCGAACTGGATATGCTGGTATTTGCCTGTGCCGACACCATTGCCGAAGCGAAGGCTATCGCCCAGCTCCATCCCGACATCATCAATCCCGAACCCTCCGAACTCATCGGCGGTACCGGTGCCGGTGTCTCCAGCATGAGCTTCGTGAAAGATTCCATCGACAGCATCAAGTCCATCTACCCGGATATCCTGGTAGAGCAGGCTGCCGGTATCACCAACGGTCAGCAGGTATACGACTTCATTATGGCCGGTTCCGAGGCCGCAGGCGCCGCTTCCGGTATCATGAAGGCCAAGGACCCCATCGCCATGATTGACGAAATGATTGCGGCAACCCGCCGCGCCGCCGACGACCTGAAAAAGCAGGGCCGTTAATTGCCGAATAAAAATAACACCTGCGGTGCGCGGCGCATCGTACGCACGTATGAGCGCCGTCACGCAGAAAGGATTGACTATGGTTTACAAGCAGAGTTTTAAGGTGCAGTCCAACGATAAGGTCTGCACGTTCCATAACGTGACGGAGCAGGCCAAGGAAGCGCTTGCAAAGTCCAAAATTCAGAACGGTATCGTCGTGGTGTATTCTCACCACACCACCTGCGCCGTGATTACGCAGGAGGCCGCTTTCGATATGTCCATGACGGGTTTGGAAACCCTGCAGCAGGATTTGGTCGAGGCGATGGACCGCTTGATTCCCACCCAGCACAAAGAGGGTATGTACCTCCATCCGGGCCCCAAGGCATTGGCTTTTGCCGAGGAACACGGTGAAGATGCACGCGGCTGCCACAACACCGACGCGCATTTGCGCTCCTCCATTATCGGCCGCAGTGAGACCATCGTGGTGGAAGACGGCAAGATGGATCTCGGTGATTTCGGGTTCATCTATTTCATCGATTTCGACCAAACCCGCGCCCGCACCCGTACCGTTGACGTCATGATCATCGGTGAGTGATACCAATAGCGATAGCATCACGTTTGTTTTCTATTCCGTAGGTATCGTTGTGTGAACGGCATTCCCGTGCTTCACACAACTATGAAAAAACAAAGAAAATGAGGATTTAACCGCATGAAAGTCGGATTATTGCCTTTATATATCAAACTGTACGATGAGGTCGTGCCGGAAATTCGCCCGCGTTTGGAAGCGTTTTACGAAACGATTGCCGGTATGATGGAGAAAGAGGGCCTCGAAATTATCCGTGCGCCCTTCTGCCGTTTGGAACCCGAGTTCCGCGATGCTGTCGAATCGTTTGAAATGCACAACGCCGATGCCGTTGTGACGCTGCATATGGCGTATTCTCCTTCACTCGAGAGCATCGACGCGCTTTGCAAAACCGAATTGCCCATCGTCGTATTGGATACGACCGAAACGCTCGAGTTCGGCAATATGCAGGACAGCGGCGAGATCATGTTTAACCACGGCATTCACGGTGTCATGGACCTGTGCAGTATGCTCAAACGCCGCGGCAAGGCTTACGCCATTGCGGCAGGGCATTACGCAACGTCCGACGTCGTGGCGCGCGCCTGCGGTTTTGTCCGCGCCGCCGTTGCCGCATCCGCTTTGCGCCGTGCCCGCGTCGGCCTAATCGGCGGCGCGTTTGCCGGTATGGGCGACTTCCGTGTTTCCTATGAAGAACTGGCCGAGAAATTCGGCATCCGCGTGGAAAGCATGGACGCCGGACGTATGGCGCAGATCTACGACGCGCTGACCGACGAAGAAGTGGCAGAAGAAAAGAAAATCAACGCAGCGTCCTTTGTGATGGGCGATAATATGATCGACGAAGAGTACGATCTGTCGGTCCGTTCCTGCTTGGCCCTGCGCAAATACGTGGCTGAAACCAAATTGACCGCGTATACGGTCAACTTTACGCAGGTCGGCCGCGAGGCATCGGGACTGACTTCCATGCCGTTCCTGGAATGCTGCAAGGCTATGGAGAACGGTACCGGTTATGCCGGTGAAGGCGACGCCCTGACGGCAGCCTTTACGGGAGCTTTCCTGTACGCGTATCCCGATTCTTCCTTCGTGGAAATTTTCTGCCCCGACTGGAAAAACAATATGCTGCTCCTTTCCCATATGGGTGAGCTCAACTATCGTTTGGCTGCCGAAAAGCCCGAGATTCGTCGTGCCGGCACCAACTATTCGCCCGCCGCATTCCCCTATGCCGGGTATACCCGTATGAAGGGGGCCAAGGGTGTCTACGTCAATATCAGCCGCGGACAGGACAATTATTGCCTGACGGCTGCCAAAGCCGAATTGGTTGATTTCCCGACCGACGCGTTCGCCGGATGGGAACGCGGATGGATGCGCCCCGTCGGACAGACCACCGCATCTTTCCTGGAAAAATTGAGTGCCAACGGTGCAACGCACCACAGTGTCTTCGTCGTCGGCGCTGAACCCGAGCAGATGGCCCATTTCGGCAAACTGCTGGGTATGGACGTGACGCTCATCTGATTTTGCTTTTTCGGTTTTTTGCCGGAAAACTGTATGGAATTCTGTATCCCGCACGGCGGATTCAACGGTGCGGGATACCGGATACCGCATACTGCATACTGAATACGGGATACGGGATACGGGATACGGACTCCCGTTTTCGCAGCAATCTTGATATTCCTCTTTTTTGAAAGGACTTTGCATACGCATGAAAACCTCTTACGTGATCGGTTTGGATATCGGTACCAGTTCTATCAAGGGTATTCTTGTGCGTACGGACGGGCAGGGAACGCCCGTGACGGCGCGTGAACCCTTCCGTTACCGCACGGCGGAAAACGGCTGTGTGGAAATTGACGCCGACCGATATCTCGACAGCTGCTTTGCCTGTCTGAAAACGCTCGCATCGGCATTGCCTGCGGACGCGGAACTGCTTTCTGTTGCTGCGGCATCGGCCAGCGGCAATATCCTGTTTTTAGATAAGGACGGCAAACCTTTGACGCCCGTCATCAACTGGCAGGACAAACGCACGGCAAACGAACCCGAAACCGTATTGGGTCAATCTTTTGATAAAGAAGCCTACTTCCGTTCCACCGGCTGGGGCTTTGACGGTAAAACCTTTCCCTTGGCGTCTTTGTGCCGCCTGAAAGTGCAAAGTCCGGAACTGTTTAATGATACCAACGTATTGTGCATGAGCACCGAATACCTTTACCGTAACCTCACCGGCAATTGGGGACTTTCCACCTCGGCCGGCACGCCCTTCTACCTGATCGATCAGGTCACGGGGCAGTATCGCACGGACGTATTGGCAACGCTCGGTCTTTCTGCCGACCGTTTGCCGCCCGTTGTTCCCGTCGGTACCGTTGTCGGCCGTGTGACGCCTGCGGCGTCCGCCAAGTGCGGGCTGCCCGTGGGTACCGCAATTGTTGCCGGCACGTTTGACCATCCGTCTGCCGCCCGCGGCGTCGGTGTGTTAAAACCCGGACAGATGCTGTTGTCCTGCGGTACGTCCTGGGTGGGTTTCTACCCGCTGGAAGGACGCGACGTCGGTGTACGCAACCACCTTTTAATCGATCCCTTCCTGTCCGAGAAGAACGGCGCCTGGGCCGGTATGGTGTCCTTGGCATCCGTTGCTTCCCGCATTGAAGATTATATTCGAAAATATCTTGCCGACAGCGGCAATATTTATAAAACGTTTGAATCGCTTTCCGCCGAAAGTCAGCCCGGTGCGGGCGGCTTGTGCATAACCCTTTCGGATGCCGACGACGAAAACGTGATTCGTTCTTACCCCAAAAAGCATATCGCCCGCGCCATTATGGAAGGCGTCGTCAATATGCTGCAAAAAGATTTTGAACGCCTGGCACAGGGCGGCGTCAAGGCAACTTCCGCCGTGATGGTCGGCGGTCCCACAGAGTGCCCCCTGTGGACAAAGGTCATCGAGGGCATCACCGGTATGCCGGTGGAAATTCGCCACGGTCAGTATGCAGGTGCCGTCGGCGCCGCTATGGTGGCCGGCATCGGCGCCGGCGTTTGGCCGGATGAAGCGGCTGCCGGCCGTATTCTCAACGGCTGATGAAGAAAGAAGGCATAGAAAATGTTTCGCTTGCTGATGAATGACTATGACGCGAAGGTATACCGTGAGGAACTCCGCGACTTTTTACCCGATACGTTTATCGATTTACACGCACATATTTGGAAAAACACGTTTCGTCCCTACGGTGCTTCAAACGGCGGCGCCACCTGGACGCATCTTGTGTCCGACGAGCAGACCGGTGCCGATTTGATGGGGGCCTA
>DCGU01000020.1:0-82824 GCA_002315325.1 Clostridiales bacterium UBA1770 | reverse complement strand
CCTGTTCCCCGGTAAAAAAGTGACGCCGCTGGTATTCGGCGGTGTGGATCAGGACGTGAACCAGTGCAACGAGTACGTCGTTGAAGAAGCAAAGAAATTCGGTTTCCCGACGCTGCTCCGCACGGACTACACTATGTCGCCGGACGACCTGGAAAAGCAGGTTGCCGCCGGCGGTTTCCTCGGCTTGAAACCGTATATTACCAATTGCCCGCCGTATATTCCGGCAGGCGAAATTCGCATTTTCGACTATTTAACGCCCGAGCATTTGGCCGTTGCCGATAAGCACGGCTGGATTGTGATGCTGCATATTCCGCGTGTGGGACGTTTGCGCGACAGCGTCAACGTCGGCCAACTGATGGAGATTGAAAAACGCTATCCCAATTTGAAACTTGTCGTTGCCCACGTCGGCCGTGCCTACTCCAAAATCGACCTCGGCGACGCGTTCGATACGCTCGGCAAAGCCGAGCATATGCTGTGGGACTTCACCGCTAACCTGTGCGACGATGCCATTGAAGCCTGCATCCGCACGGTCGGCACCCAACGCTTGATGTTCGGCTCCGATCTCCCGATTACCGTAATGCGGATGTACCGCGTGACGGATGAAACCGGCTTCTATTATAACGTCGTACCGCGCGGCATGTACGGTGACGTTTCGGATGACCGTCATATGCGGGAAAGCGATGAAGATACCATTACGCTGATGATTTACGAACAGCTGCGTGCGTTCCGCCGCGTGGCTGCCAAAATGCATCTGACCGATACGCAGGTGGAGGATATTATGTATCTCAATGCCAAGCGCCTGTTGGATGCGGCAAAAAAATAAAGATAATTTGAAAAAAGAAGAAAATAACCCTAAAAACGATATAAAACCGGCAATTCTCCCCTCGTTGATTCCGCAGGGGGCCAAAACCGTGATGAAACGCCTGACGGATGCGGGGTACGAATCTTACCTGGTCGGCGGCTGTGTCCGTGACAGTATGCTCGGGAAAACACCGAACGATTGGGACGTGACAACCAATGCGCAGTCGGAAGAAATGCTGCGGGTGTTTGCCGATTATCACGTCATTGAAACGGGACTCAAACACGGGACCCTGACGGTGATGGTAGACCACGAACCGTATGAGGTGACGACCTACCGCGTTGACGGTGCCTATTTGGACAACCGCCACCCGGCTGCCGTTACGTTTACGGGGAAGCTGACGGATGATTTGTCCCGCCGTGACTTTACCGTGAACGCGATGGCGGCAGACGCCGCCGGTGTTGTCGTTGACGTGTTCGGCGGTACACAGGATCTGCAAAAAAAGATCGTTCGCGCCGTCGGGAATCCCGATACGCGCCTGCAGGAAGACGCTTTGCGCATCATGCGCGCCCTGCGGTTTGCCGCCGCACTGCAATTCGAAATTGACGGTGAACTGGCCGCGGCACTGCATCGCAACAGGGAACTGCTGCGCAACGTATCCGTTGAACGTATCTACGTGGAATTGTGCAAACTGATTTGCGGCAGCGGTGTGGAATCGATTCTTTTGACGTTCCCCGACGTACTTTCAACGGTCATTCCCGAAATTACGCCGACGGTTGGGTTCAATCAAAAGAATCCGCATCACGCCTATGACGTTTGGACGCACACGGTGAAGGCAATCGCAGCCGCGCCGGTTGATTTAACGGTTCGTTTGGCCTTGCTTTTTCACGACCTCGGTAAACCGCAATGTTTTACCGAGGATGAACGCGGCGGTCATTTCTACGGGCATCACGTGCCCGGTGCGCAAATTGCGCGCAACGTGATGAACCGTCTGCATACCGATACCGCGACAAAGGATTGCGTTGTGACGCTGGTGGATTTGCACGACACGGTGTTCGACGTTTCCAATCAACGGCAGATGAAACGGCTGATTGCCAAAATCGGCGTTGAACTGACGACGAAACTGTTGGCTGTGCACAGGGCGGATATTATCGGGCAGGGCAGTGCCGAAATCGAGAAACGCCTGCACGACTGTGATGCGCTGGAAACCATGCTGGCGGAAATATTGGCCGCCGAAACTTGTTTTTCCCTGAAAGATTTGGCCGTGAACGGCGCCGTTTTGATGGCGCACGGGATTGAGTCAGGACCCCGGCTCGGTCAAATCATGAAACGTCTGTTGTCCGACGTCGTGGACGGCAACCTTCCCAATGAACAATCGGCGCTGTTACGTCGCGCTGAAGAAATATACCAAGAAAAGGAGATAAACGTATGAGTTTATTAGACAGAATCGCGAATGCATTCAAAGGTATCCAGGATCCTTCCCGTAAAAAGAAAAAAGTGCCGCGCCGTGTTGATAACGAGCCGGCCGTAAAAAATGCCGCCGTGCGTCCGTCTGCCGCTGCGGAGCAGCCGGTTCCCGCTGTTAAGGAAGAAATTGTCCCCACTTTGGAAGAACAGAGCGGTGAGTACGTTGCCGTTCGCCGTGACCAAAGCTTTTCTGCCCGTATGGCACTGTCCGATGATGAACTCCGCGGATATTATAATCAAATCAAAGGTGCGCTGATGAATTACGGCGTTCGTGCAACGGTGGCATGGCGCGGTGAATTGTTCCGTACCGGTTTCAACAAACTTTGCGAAATTCGCGTGCGCGGTAAGAGCGTTTACGTTTATTTTGCCCTGGATCCCGAAAAGGTGCCCGCTAAGTATCGCGGCGAGAACGTCGGCAAAACCAAGGCGTTTGTCGATATGCCGTTCTGCTACGTCGTCAACGGTGAACGTAAATGCGCATGGTGCTGCGAACTGTGCGAAATGGTTTGCGAAAAATTCGGCGCCGTGAAAAAGGAAGTGCCGGCACAGGATTGGGCTGCCGCTTATCCGAAGGATACCGAGGATAATCTGGTCAACAAAATGCTGATTAAGGAGATCATTACCAGGTCCGCAACGCCGCCCAAGGGCTGGAGCCCCGAACGCAAATTCGATACCGAGTCCGGCATCGAAATCTTCCGCACCGACGTATTGTTCCGTGAATACGCATCCGTTTCCGTCGGCGACCTGAACGTCTTTGCCGATGATGATGAGGTGACGCTGGATGCACTCAAGGCGAAAAAACTCGTCCCCGAAACGGCCGACGCATGGCGTTTGTTGGCCGGCGGTGAACTGTCCCGCAAACTGCACGTAGTTACCAACTACTGCCCGATGCAGGCAGCACAGCAGGTGAAGAATGCCGGTGGCCGCGTGACGGTTTGGAAGAGCACGGCAAGCTATGCGAAAGATTGAGTTGACCTTTCCACGCTGAAGAAATCAATCAAAAAAGGATTCCGAACGGTTTTTATTGTTAAATATAAACGAAAAGAGGCTTTTTCTCATGAAATCATCTTTCGGCGCATATAAGCGCGTATGTATGATCGGTATTGACGGTATGGGCGCTTTCAATCAAAAAACGGCCACGCCCGTGATGGACGAACTCTTTAAAAACGGTGCTACGACGTATACGGCATTGTCATCCCGCCCCACCATCAGCGGTGAGTGCTGGACCTCAATGTTGACCGGTGCCATTCCCGCTGTGCACGGTTTGTCCAACGCCTGCATGCATCCCATTGACGGACTGCCCACCATTTTCGGTATTTTGCGTGCGGCTATGCCGGACGCCGAATCGGCCGCCTTTACCGACTGGAGCCCCATTGCCAATCAGATTATCTCTCCCGTCGGCGGTGCCAGCCATTTGGATACCGGCGCAGACGATGCGCTGACCGATCGTATTTGCGCTTATCTTGACGAAAAGGATCCCACGCTGCTCTTTATCCAGTTTGACAGTGTCGACGGCGCCGGTCATACCCACGGCTACGGATTCCCCGGCCACCTGGAGCGTATCACACACGTGGACGGCTTGGTCGGCAAGATTTTGGATAAATATAAAGAACACGGTTATTTTGACGACACGTTGTTCATCATTACGGCTGACCACGGCGGTACACCGCAGCGCGGCCACGGCGGTTGGTCCGTCGCCGAACGCGAGGTCTTTTTGGGCGTCGCCGGTAAGACGGTACAGCACGGGACCATCGGTACGGTTTCTTTGCGTGACTTCCCGGCCATCGTGCTGTGGGCACTCGGTGTCAAGGCCCCCGAGTTCAATCCCAAGGGATATGCATCTCAGATGCCCGTCGGTGTCTTTGCCGATTGCGGTATTGCCGACCGTGTCGACCTGTTTGCCGACGCGGAAGGGTACGAATCCAAACCGGAGCCGGCGTTCGGTTCCCCCGAATATATTGATAACTTCATTCCTCGTGAAAAAGTGTTAATGCGGTTGAGCTTTGACAACGACCTGGAAGACGTGACCGGCAAATGTTTGATTGAACCCGTCCGCGGTTTTGTGAAACTGTACAGCACCGGTGTGCGCGGTATGTGCGGTGAGTTCGGGAACGGCGTGCTGAAGGTGACCGGTCTTCCCACCCCGCCTGTCTTTACCATTTCTCTTTGGCATATTTT
This sequence comes from Clostridiales bacterium UBA1770, assembly GCA_002315325.1. Classification (GTDB taxonomy): domain Bacteria; phylum Bacillota; class Clostridia; order Oscillospirales; family CAG-272; genus UBA1770. Next base: position 78,380 of record DCGU01000020.1, on the reverse strand, counting down.
GCCTGCGGGCGGCTGCGGTTGGATTGATCTCCTTTCCACCCGTGACGACGTGCATCGCAGCATCACGGTTGCTGCAGTGGACGAAGGCGTTGGTATTTACCTCAAGGAACCCAATCAGGACCAGACCTACCGTTATATCGTCGGCGAAATGAGTGAAGATTTCGGCCCTGCCAAGTGGTGCAATTATATGTTCACGGTGAATACGCTGAACAACACGATTACCACGTACTACAATTTCGGCGAACCCAAAGTGATTCAGGTGGACGGCCCGATTGCCGATTACTTCGACCTCTCCCGTCTGTATCTCGGTTTGGAACAGTCTGCCGGCACCGTTTTGAAAATGGTGGACGACGTCATGATTCTGCAGGGTGAACCCGATATCAACGCATTTAGAAATTATTACAAAAAATAAGGTATTTAATGGCAATTATGCCGGTTGAATCTGTTTTTTATCATGAATGCTGCGTGCCCGGCATCACCTTGCGGTGCTTTGCTTCGCTGCCGTCCACAAACGTGGCGGCAGCCGAAGCGGCACAGGTGGGCGCGCCTGCGGGCACGCTTTTTATTGCCGACAGTCAGTCGGCAGGGCGCGGTCGACTTGGCAGGACCTTCGTCTCGCCTGCCGGGACCGGGCTTTATATGAGTCTCATTTTGCGGCCGTCATTTCCTGCATCAGACGTGCAGTACGTGACGCCGTGCGCCGCCGTTGCCGCAGCCGAGGCACTGGAAGGTGTCAGCGGCAAATCGGCCGGTATCAAATGGGTGAACGATATCTATATGGCGGAGCGCAAAGTCTGCGGTATTTTGACGCAGGCATCGTTTGCTGACGACGGACGGCCTGATTGGATTGTACTGGGTATCGGTGTCAATCTTTTGCCGCCGATGGGCGGGTTCCCCGCAGAATTGCGGGATAAGGCCGGCGCTGTTTTCGGCACGGATGAGACGTCGGTTGACCGTATGACTGTCGCCGCAAATATTATCAATCGGTTTTATGCGTATTATCCGTGTCTTTCACAAAAACAATTCCTTGACGGCTATCGCCGCCGTTCCGTCCTGGACGGCAAATGCGTGCTGGTTGGCACCGACCGCGAGGGCTATCATGAAAGTGCAACGGTGCAGGGGATTACCGATGAATTCGGTTTGTCCGTCCGCATGGAAGACGGCACAGAAACCGTGCTGACCGCTGGTGAGGTCAGTGTAAAAACGCAATAAAGGAGGAATTTCTCAATATGGTTGATCAAAACGAAAACGTAACGGAAAGCGTAACGGAAAACGTAACGGAAAACGAACAGCTGCCTGCGTCGGAACCTGTTCAGGAATCGGTTGCATCGCCGGAAACGGTTGCACCGGAGGCTGTTGCGGAGCCGGTTCAAAATCCTACGCCGACACCGTCTTTCACACCGGACGTCCCCACGGAAACCGAAGAACAAAAAAAGAAGTGTTTGACGAAAAACGCTTACAATAAAGCGGGGCTTTCCATTTTGGTACTGTATTTTGCCATGCAAATGATTGGGTCTGTCGCCATGGCAATCATTATCGTACCCGCTGTCATTTTGACCATCGTCAATATGGATTTTTCTATTACGTTGGATATGGGGTCTATACAGGAAGTGATTGCTGAAGTGACGTATTTGATGACCAAAACGTCGCTCGGCTTTTGGATTATGTTTGGCGTGGTGGTCGGAACCGGTATCGGTCTCGCCATCAGCATTTTGCTGCAAAAAGCGATATCAAAATCCGTCCCGGCGTCTCCGATTCAAAAGCGTACGTTAAGCGCCAAAGAATATCTTGTCTACTTATTCACCGTACTGGGCCTGTGGGCCATCGGTGTTTTCGTAGGCAATTTCCAAACGTTCTTCGGTGTTCCCGCCGCTATGGATTCTTTCTTTACAATGTTTGAAGGGAAGTCTATGATTCCTTATCTTGTGTACGGTATTATCGGTGCGCCTGTTTTGGAGGAGTTGGCATTGCGTAAAGTGCTCCTCGATAAACTGCACGGGTACGGGGAAGTCACGGCAGCACTCACGTCTGCTTTGATGTTCGGGCTTATTCACGGCAACTCCGCCCAGTTCTTCCTGGCGTTCAACGTCGGATTGCTGTTGGCTGTCGTTTATATGAAGACCGGGCACGTCGGCTATACGATGCTGTTCCACGTGACCATCAATTTCATCGGTACGCTGCCGGAGGTGCTTTCCCTGTGCGGCATAAACGGTATCGGGACGCTGGATTTCAATTCTCTGCTGTTTATTCTGCTGGCTGTATTTGCGGTCATCGGTCCCATCGTCCTCATCATCAACCGCAAATCCGAACTGTTCACACTGACAAGATCCGACTGTCCTGATTTCCGTCGTGCCATGTTGGCAAATCCCGGTATGTTGATCTACCCGATTCTCGCCACAGTCATGATCGTCGGCACGGATCTCATATCTGTTTTTTCCAATTTGCTTTCCGGTGTCGGTGCGAAATCATTGTGGACGTTGGTGCCCATGACGATGTTTATCGTTGCCATCGTTTTGTTCTATGCGCTGGTCGGCCGTACTAAAAAAACGAAAGAACCCGTAGAATTTGATACGACAATAGAATAAGACCGGAATAAGAAACCGGCGGGAGCTGCTGCTCCCGTCGGTTTTCTATACGGATGAACGTGAAAAGGACTGCCAATCCGTTTGATTGGCAGTCCTTTATGATGGGATTATTGTTCGTCGAGATAACCGAGCTTATACAGCAGTTCAGCACCCAGTACACCGCCGCCGGCAGCGCCGCGCAGGGTGTTGTGGGACAGACCAACGAACTTATAGTCATATACGGCATCTTCACGCAGACGTCCCAGAGTTACGCCCATACCGCCGTAAATGTCGCGGTCGAGTTTGGTCTGCGGACGGTTGTCCTCTTCAAAGTAGGTTAAGAACTGTTCCGGAGCAGAGGGCAAACCCAGTTCCTGGGGCAGACCCTTGAAGTTTTTCCAGGCGTTCAGAATTTCTTCCTTGGTCGGTTTCTTACGGAATTTCACAAAGACGGCGGCAATGTGACCGTCAGTTACGGGCACGCGGATGCACTGCGTCGTAATAACGGGGGACTGAGCCTTCACGATCGCGTTGCCCTCGATATGCCCCCAAACCTTCAGGGGTTCCTGTTCGCTCTTTTCTTCCTCACCGCCGATGTAGGGAATCACGTTGTCAATCATTTCCGGCCATTCGTTGAAGGTCTTGCCGGCACCGGAGATTGCCTGATACGTGGTTGCCACGATTTCGTAGGGTTCCCATTGCAGCAGGGGCGTCAGGGCAGGAACGTAGGACTGAATGGAGCAGTTGGGTTTCACCGCGATAAAGCCGCGCTTGGTGCCCAAACGCTGGCGCTGTGCCTTGATGATTTCATAATGATCACCGTTGACTTCCGGAATAACCATGGGTACGTCCGGGGTCCAGCGATGCGCGGAGTTATTGGAGATGACGGGAATCTCTGCCTTGGCATAGGCTTCTTCCAGGGCAACGATTTCGTCCTTTTTCATATTGACGGCACAGAAAACGAAGGAGCAGAGCTTACCCATTTCTTCGACGTTGGCGGCGTCGTGCACAATCATTTTCTTGTATTTTTCCGGCATCGGTACGCTCATTTTCCAGCGGGAGCCGACGGCCTCTTCGTAGGTCTGGCCGGCAGAGCGGGCGGAGGCAGCCAATGCGCTTACCTCGAAATAGGGGTGATTTTCCAGCAGAAGCAAAAAGCGCTGGCCGACCATACCGGTCGCGCCGACAACGCCGACTTTCATACGACTCATAAAAAACTCCTTAATTAAATAATAAATTGCGAAATAAAAAAAGAATAAATGAATTATACCATAATTTTTTCGGTTTTACAAGCGCTTTATTATATATCCGCACGTAACATTTGCTGATATACGTCGTTTTTCGGCACACCCAATTTATGTGCCACGGCTTTGACAGCCTCATTGCGCGTCATACCGGCCGCTTCCAATGCCAAAACCTGTTCCGTTACGGGAGCGTTGTCGGCGGCAACGGCTGCGCCGGCCGCTTTTGTTCTGCCTTCCACCACCAGTACGTACTCGCCGCGCGGTTCACTTTCTTTGTACCGCTCCACGGCGTCCCCCACGGTTGTGCGGATGATTTCTTCGTGTGTTTTCGTCAGTTCCCGGCATAGGGAAATGCGGCGCTCGGCACCGAATACCGTCATAAAATCGTCCAGCGTACGGCGCAGTTTGTGCGGTGCTTCGTGAAAAATCATCGTGTGGCGTTCATCGGTAAGTTCTGCCAGGCGTTCCCGCCGTTCGGCATGCTCCATCGGTAAAAAGCCCTCGAACGAAAAACGTGCCGTCGGAAGTCCTGACAGAATCAACGCGTCGATGGCGGCACAGGGGCCCGGAATTGCCGTTACGGGGATGCCGTTGTCGGCACACAGCCGCGCCACGTCTTCACCGGGGTCACTGATGGCCGGTGTGCCGGCATCGGTCACCAGGGCACAGGATTCACCGGCACGCAGCCGTTCCAGAATTTGTTCGCCGCGCATCTTTTTGTTTTGTTCGTAATAGGAGACCATTGGTTTGGAAATGCCTAAAATGGATAATAACTTCGCACTGTTGCGCGTGTCTTCAGCTGCCACAAAATCCACTTCGGACAATACCTTGACGGCGCGTTCGGACAGATCGGCTAAGTTGCCGATCGGGGTGGCCACCAAATACAGCGTGCCGCCCTGTATCGCATTCTTTTCTTCGTTTGCTGCCATGTCTTTATCTCAGTCTCCGTTCTTTTCGTTCTTTGCAAGCAGTTTGGTTGTCAGCGCTTCCATGGCGCTGCCCGCCGTGTTAATGACGGTGACGCTGCCGCACTGTGTTGCGGGTGCCAACGTCCCGGCTGCTTCCAACAATCGTTGGGTTTGCCGTGCGGTACCGGGTCCGCCATCCAAAATGGGAAGGGTACGGCAGAATAGCTTTTGACATACCGCCTGTATTTCTTCTTTAATCAACGGGTAATGCGTACATCCCAATACCAATGCGTTAGGCGTGGGGATTTTGGTCTGTGTAAACAGGGTTGTCAGCAGCGGGCGAACGTCTTCTTCTTTTTCCACCGCTTCGGCTAAACCCGGGCAGGGCAGCGGATAAAAATGCGCTTTGTCACTGTATTTCTGCAATAAATTAGCAAATTTGCGTTGCTCCAACGTGACGGGGGTTGCCAAGACGGCCACGTTCCCGCCCGGAAATTGCTCGGCCGCCGGTTTGACGGACGGTTCAATGCCGATAATCGGAAACGCTGTAAAGGCGGCACGCAGGGTTGAAATGGCGACACCGGTTGCCGTGTTGCAGGCAACCACCAGCGCCTTTGGGGAATACGTCGTAATTTCCGTCACGCAGGTCGTGACACGGTCAAGAATCCAGGACGGTGTTTTTTCACCGTACGGCGCGTTGGCTGAATCTCCGTAATACAGAAATTGTTCGTACGGCATCATCCGCCGCAATTCACGCAGAACCGACACGCCGCCGACACCCGAATCAAAGACGGCAATCGGACGATTGATTTGTTTTTCGTTGGGTGTCATCGTTTGCCGTCCTCCTTTTGTCGGTGTTGTTTTGCTTATGTATATCAATGGATAAAATGGGCACGGGATGGTATCGTCAGTCTGCAGTCAACGGTCGTGGCTCGGCTGCTTATTGCGGCAGCATTGCCAAAAGCCCCGCTTCGTCAATGACGGGAACGCCCAGTTCATTGGCTTTGGTCAATTTGGAACCGGCTGCTTCACCGGCCACAACGTAACTCGTTTTGGAGGAAACCGAACCGGCCACTTTGCCGCCGGCGTCCTTAATCAATTTGCTTGCTTCATCACGCGACATGGTGGGTAACGTGCCCGTTAAAACGAAGGTGAGCCCTGCCAACGTGTCCTGCTTCGGCGCCGCAACGGCTTTATCCACGACACCGTGGGACAGGAGTCTGTGACACAAATCCAAATTTTGGGGATGAGAGAACCAGTTGACCACGCAGGCTGCCGTCACGTTTCCGAAGTCGGGCAGCGTCAAAATTTCTTCCGTCGTAGCGGTAAAGCAGGCTTCCAGAGTGCCGAAATGGGCAGCCAATTCTTCGGCAGCGACTTCACCGACGTTGCGGATGCCCAGGGCGTAAATCAACCGTTCCAAACCGGCACCTTTGGATTTATCAATGGCGGCCACCAAATTGGCGGCGGATTTCTCTCCCATACGTTCCAAATCCTTCAGGTCATTGACCGTCAGGGCAAACAGATCGGCAGCATCGTTGATCAAATGCGCCCGCAAAAGCTGGTCAACAATCTGCGGTCCCAGGCCGTCAATGTCCATAGCGTCTTTGGAGGCAAAATGCTCGATGCCGCGGGAAAGCTGTGCGGGGCACAAACTGTTATTGCAGCGGATGGCAGCACCCACGCCGTCCTCGGATTCATCTTTGAAGACGGGTTCGCCGCAGGAGGGGCATACGGCGGGCATTTGGAATATCTGTTCCTTGCCCGTTCGTTTTTCCGGATGGCTGCAGACCACCTCCGGAATGATGTCGCCGGCTTTTTGCAGCGTGACGCTGTCGCCGATGCGGATGTCTTTTTCCGTAATGAAATCAATGTTGTGCAGTGTCGCACGGGAAACCGTCGTGCCGGCCAAACGAACCGGCGTAAAGACGGCGGTCGGTGTTAATACACCCGTTCTGCCGACGGCCAAAACGATGTCGGTGACCGTCGTAATCTTCTGTTCCGGCGGGAATTTATACGCCACAGCCCAGCGCGGCGTTTTTACGCCCTCGCCCAGCAATTGCCGATCGGCAAGGTTGTCGATTTTGATGACGACGCCGTCAATGTCGTACGCCAGGTCGTCACGGACGGAACCGAGGTAATCGATATAATTTGTGATATCCTGTAAATTGTCTGCCAAAATGCGTTTTTCCAGCACGTGGAACCCGAGTTCTTCCAAACGGTCCAGCGTTTCTTTGTGGGAAGCGGGTGCATGCCCGTCAAGCCATAAGGAACCCTCCTGAAAGTTGAAAATGAAAATATCCAGCGCACGGGAGGCCGTCACCTTGGGGTCCAACTGGCGCAGGGAACCGGCAGCCGCATTGCGGGGGTTAGCCAGGAGTGCCTGTCCCTCTTCCGCCCGTTTGGCATTGAGCCGTTCAAAGACGGCGCGCGGCATATACGTTTCGCCCCTGACGGTAAAGGTCAGCGGTTCAGATAACGTCAGCGGAATCGAAAAGATGGTTTTGACGTTTTGCGTCACGTCTTCACCGACGAATCCGTCGCCGCGCGTGGCCCCTTTGACCAACACGCCGTTTTCATACTGCAGGGAAACCGACAACCCGTCGATTTTGGTTTCCACCGAATAAACGGGGTGGGGAACCGTTTCTTTCACGTGTGTCAAAAATTCGTTTAATTCCTCATAGGAAAAGACGTCTGCCAACGAATTCATTTGTACCGTATGCACGACTTCGTCAAATTTAGACAGCGGTTTGCCGCCGACGCGCTGCGTCGGCGAAGCCGGATCAAAGAATTCAGGGTGTTCCGCTTCCAGACGTAAAAGCGTTGCATACATTTGGTCGTACTCGTAGTCGGAGATAATCGGCGCGTCGTCCACGTAATACAGTTTGGCATGATACGCCAATTCACGGCGCAGCTTTTTGATGGTGGTTTCAATGGTTGATACGGTCTCTGCCATGCGTCTTATCCCCTTAATAAAAAAGAATAGTTTATCTTATATATTGTACATTGTACAGCCCCGAATGTCAATGTCGACCGTGGGAAAAAACTTTACAAAAGAGGCACAGTATGCTATACTGAAAAAGACGCGAAACAGCGGCCCCGATAATTGTTATACGTTAGATATGTGAGCTGTCGGCACGATGTGGAGAAGAGTATGAAAACGGTTATTATTTATACAACGAAAAACGGCGTGACGCAAACCTGCGTTGAAATGCTGGCGCCGCAATTGCGCGGGACGGAGACAGAGGTTGTTTGTGCCGACGGCACGAATGATGCAATCGTCGCGGCAGCGGCTGCATCTGCCGATGCCGTTATTATCGGCGGCTGTATCCGTATGGGCAAACTGTTCAAACCCCTGCGGACGCTTTTGGCAAAGCACGCGCAGGCATGGTCCGAAAAAACGGTGGGCTGCTTCTTGTGCTGCGGATTTGCCGATATGGCCCAAAACTATTATGAAAAGGCTTTTCCTGCCGCCATGCGGGAAAAAGCCGTGAGCGGTTATTTTGGCGGGGAACTCAAACCGGAAAAGCTGCAGGGGCTCGACAAATGGGTGGTACGCGTCGTACGCAACAGTATTATCAATGAAAACAATCATCCCGACGCGGTCAGTCGGGAAGAGTATACCCGTGTCCTGCCCGAAATTATCCCGGAGAATATTGAACGCTTTGCCGGGGAAATCAACCGAAAACTGTATAGATAATCGGAACGTTGTACGGACGGCTGCAGTCATCAGCCGTCCTTTCTTTGTCTTCTGCCGGCAAAGACTGCCAAAAATCGACGTTGTTTTTGGAGGACATAAAAGAAATGGCAATGGTGAGTTTAGCACTCATCGCAATAGACTGCTAACATTTACAATTTAGACATAATTTGTTCATAAATAGTTCACATTCTGACAGTATACTGTTAACCGTACAAAAATAGGGATGATCGGGTAAGGCCAAGCCCGTGATTCCTCTCCCATTCTGTTACAGGAGGTAACGTGAAATGACACAAAATAATCAAAATCAAAACGGACAGGCCTATGAAAATCTGCAGAAGTTCGGCCAGAATTTGACACAGTTGGCACGGGATAAAAAATTGGATCCCGTCATCGGCCGTGATGAAGAAATTCGTAATATGCTGCGCATTCTGTCCCGTAAAACCAAGAATAATCCCTGCCTCATCGGTGAACCCGGCGTCGGTAAAACCGCCGTTGTCGAGGGGCTCGCCCAGCGTATCGTTGCCGGTGACGTTCCGGAAAACCTCAAGGAAAGAACGCTTTTTTCACTGGATATGGGTGCCTTGATTGCCGGGGCAAAATACCGCGGCGAGTTTGAGGAACGTCTTAAAGGCGTACTCAACGAGGTCAAGCAGGCCGAGGGCAAAATCATTCTTTTCATTGATGAAATTCACAATATCGTTGGGGCAGGGCAAACCGAGGGCTCCATGGATGCCGGTAACCTGTTAAAACCCTTGCTTGCACGCGGCGAACTGCACTGTATCGGCGCCACGACGCTGGACGAATACCGTAAGTATATTGAAAAGGATGCTGCGCTGGAGCGCCGTTTCCAGCCGGTGCTGATTGACGAACCCAACGTGGAGGATACCATTTCCATTTTGCGCGGTTTGAAAGAACGGTACGAGGTATTCCACGGCGTCAAAATACATGACGCGGCGCTGATTGCCGCCGCTACGTTGTCCAACCGCTACATCACCGACCGTTTCCTGCCGGATAAGGCCATTGACCTGGTGGACGAGGCCTGCGCTATGATTAAGACCGAGATGAACTCCATGCCGGCCGAAATGGATGAAGTGGCGCGCCGCATTATGCAGCTTGAAATTGAAGAAGCCGCACTCAAAAAAGAGAAGGACAAATTGTCCCGCGACCGCCTGGAAAAACTGCAGGGCGAACTGGGAACGCTGCGGGAACAAATGGACGGCATGAAGAAAAAATTGGCCGTGGAAAAAGAAAAAATCCACAAAACGCAGAAAATTCGCGAACAAATTGAGGAAATCACACGCGAAATTGAAATGGCACAAAATGCCTACAATCTGGAAAAGGCGGCCGAATTGAAGTACGGCCGTCTGCCGGCACTGCAAAAGGAATTGGATGAGGCGGAGGCGAATAACGCTGCCGACGCGCCCGACGCTCTTTTGCACAATGCCGTCGGCGAGGAGGAAATATCCCGTATCGTTTCCCGTTGGACCGGCATTCCCGTCACGCGCCTGTTGCAGGGCGAACGTGAAAAGGTTCTGCATCTGGACGACGTGCTGCATACCCGTGTCATTGGGCAGGATGAGGCCGTGCGAAAAGTGGCGGACGCCATTTTGCGTTCCCGTGCCGGCATTCGCGACCCGCATCGCCCCATCGGTTCTTTCCTATTTTTGGGGCCGACCGGTGTCGGTAAAACCGAATTGGCCAAGGCACTGGCGCAGGCACTGTTCGACGATGAAAAGAATATGGTGCGTATCGATATGAGTGAATATATGGAAAAGTACTCCGTATCGCGTCTGATTGGCGCGCCTCCCGGATACGTCGGTTACGACGAGGGCGGGCAGCTGACCGAGGCCGTGCGCCGTAAGCCCTATTCCGTCGTACTGTTCGACGAAGTGGAAAAGGCACACCCCGACGTCTTCAACGTACTGCTGCAGGTGCTGGATGACGGTCGTATTACCGACAGTCAGGGCAGGGTGGTCGATTTCAAGAATACCATCATTATTTTGACCAGCAACTTGGGTTCCGACGTCATTTTGGAAGGCATCGGCGCCGATGGTGAAATCTCTGCCGCCGCCAGAGGCGACGTTACGGAACTGCTGCATCGCTCCTTCCGTCCCGAGTTCCTAAACCGTCTGGATGAAATCGTCTTCTATAAACCGCTGACACGGGATAACGTGCGCCACATCGTCGACCTCTTATCTGCGGATTTGACCAAGCGTATGGCAGATAAGCGTCTTGTGCTGCACTTTACCGACGCGGCCAAAGATTATTTGGCATCCGCAGGATATGACCCGATATACGGTGCCCGCCCGCTCAAGCGTTTGATGCAGTCGCAGGTGGAAACCCTTGTGGCCCGCCGTATCGTCGCCGATGACCCGGCACCCGATACCGTCATCACGGTGGATGCCGGAACAGATGGTTTGACAGTGCAATAAATTCTATATTAGGGGATGGGAACAAATCTCGTCCCCTTTTATCTTGCAAACGCCGGGTGTTTGGACTATAATAGGCGTATGCGTATGCAGTAATATGTTTACTTCGGAGGTTCTATAGATGAAAAATCCTTATCCTTATGAATACGTGTGCCTTTTGGGCATCGACGGTATGGGAGCGTTCCATAAAAAGTGCAACACGCCCCGCCTGGACGCTATTTTTGCCAACGGCGCCACAACCTATTCTGCCGTTTCCATGGACCCCACCATCAGTGCCGAAAACTGGGCGGCTATGCTGCTGGGTGCCGATCCCGTTGTCCATAAGATGACCAATAACAGCATTTCCGAGCATGAAAATCCCAACCCCGACCTGCCGTCCGTTTTTACCCGTCTCCGCAACGCATTCCCGGACGCCTACCTTGCCTCCTGCTCGCATTGGGGGGCCATCAACCACGGTATCATTGAGCATAACGTCGGCGTGGATATGTACACGACGTCGACGCATACCGGCGCCGATATGCTGCCCACCATTGAAGCGTGTGTTGCCAAGAAGCCCAAGTATTTGTTTATTCAGATTGATGATATCGATTCTGCCGGTCACCATTTCGGCTTCGGTACCGATGAGTATTTAAAGGAAATCGAACGTATCGATGGTTTGGCAGGGCAGGTGTACGATGCCTACGTTAAGGCAGGCATTTTGGATAAAACGCTGTTCCTGGTGACGGCCGACCACGGTGGTATTCGTGTCGGTCACGGCGACTTCAGCGATGCGGAAAAGTACGTTTTCCTGGGGGCGGTCGGTAATCGCGTGCCCCATGGTCCCATCGGCCGTGCCCGCACCAAGGATATGGCGGCTATCGTGCTGTATGCGCTCGGTGTCGAGGTGCCCGCATACGATGAAAACGGATTCTCCTCACAGGTGCCCGCCGGTATCTTCCCGGAATTGCCCGATACCTACCGCTTTGTGGAACCCAAGCCGATTCATGCCGCCGGTATGAAGACACCGGACCCGGAGGGCAAAGACGGTTTGTTCTCCTTCATTGATAAAAAGCGGATTGATTTTGCCTGGTTCTGCAACGGTAAGGCCGAGGATGCGGCCGGGAAATGCCGAATGGAAACCAAGAATCTTATCAAATATTATACGACCGGTATGATGGACGATATGGCAGAATGCGGCAACACAGGGTTTGCCGTCGTGCCGGATTTGAAACTGGCCGATAATTTCTCCATCGGTTTTTGGGTGAAAACCGTTCCCGGACAGACGGAAGCCGTCGCCATTTGCGGCACGGCCGATTTCTTCTGGCGCAACCGCAATATGCTCGGCTTGTCGTTGTCATTGCGTGCCGGTGACGTTATGATGACGCTGGGCAAGGGCGATGACCACGAGGATTTGATGGTCGCTTTCCCGCCCGAGGTCGGTGACGGTTGGGTACACGCCCTGTTCGCATTTGACCGCACCAACAAAAAGGTCACCGTCTATTACAATTTCAAACAGGCCTGCGTCTACGCATTGGCTCCCGCATACTTTGACGTCAATTACAACAATCTGCCGTTCGCCGTCGGGAACGACGGCGCGCAGACGCATAACAACAGCTATTATTCTTCCTGCTTCCGTATGGACGATTTCCTCGTCTTCAACGACGCCCTGCAGGGGGAGGATTTGGACGCATTGCGCCGCTATTACCAAAAGTAAATCTAAATTCGGTTCCGATTCGAACAAACGGGGGACGGTAAAAACGTACGTTTTTACCGTCCCCTTTGTTAATGAAATTTGACATTGAAAATCGGATGAAAAAGGCATTCAAAAACGATTTTGAAGGATGTGCAACCGTTGGTTGCACAAAAAATGCCGTGCTTGTTTGCTTGTCATCCCGGTATATTCGCGGTATAATGATAGCAATATATACTGCGGGAGGACTATGCAATGACCATTGGGGAGAAAATCGCGCACCTGCGCATTGCCGCACATCTGTCACAGGAAGCGCTGGCTGAAAAATTGGACGTGTCACGCCAATCCGTTTCCAAATGGGAAATGAACCAGGCAACGCCGCAATTGGAAAAACTTCCGGCGATTTGCCGTTTATTTTCCGTGACGGCCGACGACCTCATTCGGGAGGACGTCGATCTTGTCGGTGACGTGCCGGGGCAAAAGTCCCCCATCAACGACGCCGTCGGCAACAAATATTTCGGTACGGACGGGTTCCGCGGCGAGGCCAATATTACGCTGACGGCTGACCATGCCTATAAAGTCGGCCGTTTCTTGGGATGGTATTTTTCCAAGAACACGAACGGTAAAAACGGCTACCGCAAGGCAAATGAACGCCCGCGCGTCGTCATCGGTAAAGACACGCGCCGTTCCAGTTATATGCTGGAATACGCCATTGCCGCCGGTATCACGGCGTCGGGTGCCGACGCTTATATGATGCATGTCACGACGACCCCCAGTATTTCCTACGTGACGGCGATGGACAGTTTTGACTGCGGTATCATGATTACCGCATCACACAACCCGTTTTACGATAACGGCATTAAGGTGCTCAATGGGTACGGGGAAAAAATGGACGACAGTACCACGGCGTTAATCGAGCGGTATCTTGACGGTGATTTGCAGGCACTGGGGCTTGTGTCGGAAGACCTGCCGTTTGCCAAACGTGAAAATATCGGCTGTATCGTGGACTACGTGGCAGGGCGTAACCGCTATATCGGTTACTTGATTTCCGTTGCAGCGCATTCCTATCGCCGTATGAAGATCGGCTTGGATTGTGCCAACGGTTCTTCCTGGATGACGGCCAAGGCTGTATTTGAAGCACTCGGCGCCGAAACCTACGTCATCGGTGCTGCACCCGACGGGACCAACGTCAACCTGGATTGCGGTTCCACCCATATCGAACGGCTCAGCGCGTTCGTTCGTGAACAGCACCTGTCCGTCGGCTTTGCGTTTGACGGCGATGCCGACCGCTGCATTGCCGTGGATGAAAACGGCCGCGTTATTGATGGTGACGGTATCATGTACGTGTTGGCCAAACGCCTCAAAGAGAAGGACGCGCTTGACGGCAATACCGTCGTGGCAACGATTATGTCCAACACGGGCCTTTTGCGTGCCCTGGAGCGTGAGGGCATCGACTGTGTTCAAACGTCTGTCGGTGACCGTTTCGTCTATGAAAAGATGGAAGAGAAGGGGTATCGCCTGGGCGGTGAACAGTCCGGTCATATTATTTTGCGCAAATATGCGACAACCGGTGACGGCATTTTGACGGCCATCATGCTGGCCGAGGAAATGTGCGACAGAAAGCAGCCGCTGTCGGCACTCGTGGCCGATTTGACACTGTTCCCGCAGGTAATGAAAAACGTGCGTGTGAAAGATAAAAAGGCTGCCCGCGAGGATGAGGAAGTTTGCCGCAAGTACGAAGAACTGCAGAAAAAACTCGGGCGTGACGGCCGCGTACTGCTGCGCGTCAGCGGCACCGAACCGGTGATTCGTATTATGGCGGAATGTGAAGACACGGCACAATGCGAGGCAATGGTGAACGCTATGTATACCGTTTTCAAAAAGAGAGGCCTGTGTTATGACGCTTGACGAAATGACAATAAACAGCCTGTTTTCCTGCGACGTCCCCTATTTGGTTGATTTATTTGCGTCTTGCACCTATCCCTGGGAACTGCTCCCGCGTATCAAAGCGCTCACCGAACAATTGGTGCGTGACGGACTCAACGGTTTTACAAAGTACGCCGACAACGTTCTGGTCGGCCGTGACGTCAAAATCTATCCGAACGTGGTATTCGACGGTCCCTGCGTCATTGGACATAACTGTGAACTGCGTCCCGGCGCTTTTTTGCGGGGCAGTATTATCACGGGTGAAAAGTGCGTCATCGGGAATTCCACGGAATTAAAGAACTGTATCCTTTTAAATCACGTTGACGTGCCTCACTACAATTACGTGGGCGATGCCGTGTTGGGCAATTACGCACACCTCGGTGCCGGCAGCGTTTGCTCCAACCTCAAGGGGGATAAATCCAACGTTGTGATTCACGGCGACGTCGACGTGCCGACGGGCTTGCGCAAGTGCGGCGCCATAGTGGGTGACGGCACGGAAGTGGGGTGCCATTGTGTGCTCAATCCGGGTACCGTTATTGGACGTAGCTCACGAGTCTATCCGATGGTATCGGTGCGCGGGACAATCCCGGCCAACGTACTCGTAAAAGAAAGCGGCACTTTCGTGCCGCTCCATTGAAACGTTATCTCATTTTAATCTGTTTTGGGGGTCGGTGTCGCTTTTTCGGCGGCACCGATTTTGTATAGGAAATACAGCGATGTCACCAGCAGTCCGTGACAAATAACCACGCCGAGTGCCGGCGGTGTCAAGGGTTCAACCAAAACGGCAGCCAATGCCGAAACCAGGATGGCGAGCAGCAGCCGCAGTTTGCCGATACCGGGGCGCTTGGTGAAACACAGCCCGATGGGCAGGGAAAAGACGCACAGTGCCCACGCACCCATGACGTACAGGTCCCACAGGGAACCGCCGAGCGTCAATCCTGCACAAAAGCCCCAGCAGGCGAGTTCAGAAAGTAAAACCGGCAGGCGTGTCTTGTACAGGAGTACCTCTGTGTGGCCGGCGGCCGCAGTCAAAACGATAAAGGCCAGGCGCAGCGTCTCGTACATAAACGCAAACAGAACGACCCACAAAGCACGGCTGACCCAAACGGGCAGGGCAAACGTGTGTACGGTAATACCTAAAAAAGCAGAAACGGATAGGAAAAGAAAGAGAAAAATGCTTTTCCTGTCCGCTTTCCTTTTTTGAAGCAAAAAGAAAAAGAGCAGGGCGGCCAGAAGAATCGGCAGGTTGGTCACGCCTTTCATCACTTCCGCCGTCGTGCGGAAAACAGAATTGTCCATCTAACCCTCACTGAAATTTTATTACCATATCATTATACCGCATTTGGCCCCCAAATAAAACCCTGTTTTTCTCTTTCGTTTTCTCACCGATATTTCTTGCACTTTTTTTCCAACGTGATTATAATAGATATGAAAAAAGGATGGAGGTTTGTGAACGTTGGAAAATACTTTGCAAAAGGAAAATCGTCTTGTCACTCTGATAAAACGCATCCCCTTGTACGGCTGGATTTTCGGTGCCGTTTATTTCGGCCTGCAGTACGGTATGTACCGCATGGCGGACTGGATTACACGGCTGACGGGGACCATCAATTACGCCTGGTGTCCCAAGATTCCCTGCATTGACGACAATATTCCCGTTTTCGCCCCGTTTGTCGTTATTTATTTGTTCTCCTACGTCTTTTGGATTTGCGGACCGATTGCCGTGTCTGTGACTGATAAAAAGCATTTTATCAACTATATCATCGGTTTGTCTGCTGCTTACGTCGTCGGTTTCCTCATTTTTGTATTCGGACCGACGTATATGGACAGAAATGCCGAACACCTTATGGAAATCGCGGCACGCCCCGGTTTCTTCAACGGCCTTTTGGCAACGGTGTACGGAAACGACGGTTCCGACGTTGCGTTCAATCTGTTCCCGTCATATCATTGTTTAATCAGTTTGTACTGCTATCTCGGCGTCAGACACCGTCCCGAAGTGGCTTTGTGGTTCCGCATCTATTCACTGGTGATGACGGTACTTATCTGCCTGTCCACTGTATTCACCAAGCAGCATTATTTTATGGATATGCCCGCCGGTCTGCTCATTTCCGTAGTCTGCTACGCCGTTGTCGGCAAACTTAACCCCGGCGAAAAAATGATGGACCAAAATCCCAATCCCAAACTGCTTTCCAAGTGATCCGCACGGAACAACTGCACGTACCGCAAGGCGGCACGTAGGGGGGCTCGATATAACAGAATAGGGCTGATGCATTTTGATGCATCAGCCCTATTCTGGTGTCCGGGGAATACAGAACCTACGTTTGCGCTAACGTCTGCAGAAACTGTTTTTACAGTGCAGCGCAACCCCAGCATTTCCCGCTGACGCAGGAAATGCAGGGGTTGATATCGTGTGCTGCAATATCAGAAAAGGGTGAATGCAAGAATGCATTCACCCTTTTCTGGTGTCCCACCGGGGAATCGAACCCCGGACACCTTGATTAAAAGTCAAGTGCTCTACCGCCTGAGCTAGTGGGACGTATTTTTTCGTACTTGACTATTATATCACATTTTTTCTTTTTGTCAATATGGTTTTGTCGTTTTGACGTTAGAATGTTTTCTCGTAGATACTCTATTGCCTTCTTGGACGTTGCGGGCCGCCAAAGGTCAAACTTTGATTGATATTTTTACGGCCGATATTCATATAAAGAGCCTAAAAACAGATAAATTCAATCGGCACTTGCTTTATTTGGCCATATATGGTATAACGGTATCGAAAAAAGTACTGTTTCCGGTCATTGGGGGAGGACAGCTATGATCAGTATAAAAGAATTCGGCGCCGTCGGTGACGGCGCGCATGACGACAGCGCTGCGTTCAATGCGGCCTTTGCCGGCGGCAACGCGGTGTCAATCCCGGCGGGCGAGTACCGCATCGGGCACACGGTGTATATCGGTTCCGACACGACGATTGCAGCCGACCCGAACGCCCATATCAAAATGGGTGCCGGGGCGCAAAAGGGCAGGGACGACTACTTTATGACCACGCGGCCGGGGACCGTTACCCGCAACGTTTCCATAACGGGCGGCATTTGGGACGGCAACTGTGCCCAAAACGACCGCGGCAGCGACTTGTACGACGTGACGGCCACGACGGGTGTTTTGTTTAATTTCCGTGGCGCAGAAAACCTGTCGTTTACCCATATGACGGTCAAAGACCCGCTTTGCTACTATTGGCGTTTTTGTCAGGCAAAGGACGTGGTGATGTCGGATATCCGTTTTGCCACGGAGCATCTCGGCCCCAATCAGGACGGTGTTCATCTTGCCGGCTACTGCTATAACTTCCTTATGGAAGATTTCTTTGGTACGTACGGGTCCCCCAACGACGATTTTATCGCGCTCAACGCAGACGACGCGCTGAACCGGCAGGAAAGCTTTGACGTCATCAACGGCCCCATTGAAAACGTGACCGTGCGCAATCTCCATTCCGATTTTTGCCATTGCTTCGTGCGCTTGCTCAGTGTGACGTCGCCCATTACCAACGTCAATATTTCGCACGTCACGGGTGCCTGTAAGTATTGCGTGCTGAATATGGATATGGCGCGCGGCTGCCGCGTCCCGCTGTTTCACGAGGAGGATTTTCCGAACGGTGTTGGCGATATCCGGGACGTTGCACTGTCCGACGTACACGTTTCCTGGGCGGCACCGGACCGGCCCGTTTTGGAACGTATTTGCATCATGGGCAACGTTCGGTCTTTTTCTGTCCGTGATTTCAGCAATGCGGAGGGGACGGACGGTTATTTGTACCTGGATAAATTGGCCGCCCACGACTTTGAACTGCACGGCATGAAAAACGCCGTCGTACGTGAAGCGAAGGCGCCGTGCGTGTCGGTAACCGGTGACGATATCAAGGGCGTCGTGACGTACGGTGACAGTTTGTTGGTTTCACTGACCAGGTTCGATTCGTTGACCTTAAACCGAAAATAACAGAAAAGAGGGAAATAGTATATGAATCATTTGAAATTTTATCCGGCTGTGTGCGCCGTCGAAAACGAGTATCAGATATTAATCCCGGTGGACGCTGCCTCCTTTATGTGGGCGGAAATCGGCGGCAGACGCTTCTCCGACGCGTCCTGCGGGGTTATGCGTTCCGACACGCGCCTGCACCGCATCACGGTGCCCATGGCGCTCCTGGACGCTGCCGGAGCATACACGCTGCACTGGCAGAAAATTATCGACCGCAAACCCTATTTTCCCGAAACCGAACCGGAAGAAGAACTGACGATTGCTTTCCGTCCGCTGCCGACGGGACGCCCGTTACATATTTATCATATTGCCGACGTGCATAACGTGGATGAACCGGCCATCGCCGCCGGTGCCTATTTCGGGGCTGATTTGGATTTGTTGATTCTCAACGGCGACGTCCCCGACTCATCCGGCAACGTGGCGTTTTACGACACCATCTATCACGTCATCGGTGACTTGACGCGCGGTGAGATTCCCGTCGTGTCGGTGCGCGGCAACCACGACCTGCGCGGTATCGCTGCCGAACGGATGGCAGAGTATATGCCCAATCGACAGGGCAATACGTTTTATTCGTTCCGCGTGGGGCCCATTTGGGGCGTGGTACTGGACTGCGGCGAGGACAAACGCGATACGAATCCCGAATACGGCGGGTCCGTTGCCTGTCATGAGTTCCGCTTGGCCGAAACCGATTATCTCCGCGACCTGATTGCCCGTGCCGACCGTGAATTTGATGCACCCGGCGTGCAGTATAAGCTGGTCATTTGTCACATCCCGTTTTGTACGGTGTACCACGAGCCCTTCAATATTGAAAACGAAATTTATACCGAGTGGTGCCGCCTTTTGCGGGAAAGCGTCAAGCCGGATTTGTTCCTCGCCGGTCACGAGCATACGCTGCATATTGTGATGCCGGGCGAAGTAGGGGATGACCGCGGCGTACCATGTCCCCTGATTGTCGGTTCCAAACCCGAATACAGCAAGGAGCCAGGGGCGCGGCAATTGTGGTCCGGCGCGGCCTTGATTTTGAACGGCAAAAACGCCAAAGTGCAGTTTACCGACCGCGACAAAAACGTGATTGGTGAAAAAGAAATCTCATTGGCATAAAAAGTCAGCCTATTCCTATTATTTTTGTAGGAATAGGCTTGATTTTTTTATATCCTTGTATTATAATAGGAATTAGAAAAGAGAGGTGAGCGTACCATGATGATTTCCAGTAAAGGGCGCTATGCACTGCGCGTCATGATTGATTTGGCGCAGCACCGTGACGAGGGTTACGTTTCCGTCAAAACCATTTGTGACCGGCAGGAAGTGTCCATGAAATATATGGAGTCAATCATTGCCATGCTCAACAAGGCCGGGTTCGTGGAATCCCTGCGCGGCAAGGTCGGCGGATACCGTTTGACACGGGAAAACGCAGCCTATTCCGTCGGGGAAATCGTAGCGCTGGCCGAGGGGTCACTGGCACCCATTCCGTGCTTGGAAAACGGCGCAGCCGAATGCGAACGGGCAGGGCAATGTATGACGCTGCCGATTTGGAAAAACCTGGACAAGATTATTTACAATTATCTCAACTCCGTCACGCTCCAGGACGTGCTGGACCAAAACTTTGAAGAAAAATAAAAAAACAAGATAATCGAGGCTACAAAATGCAAGTTTATGCTGATAACGCGGCAACGACCAAAATGAGTCGTACCGCCATTGACGCCATGCTGCCGTACATGGAAACGACCTACGGCAATCCTTCCAGTCTGCACTCCATCGGTCAGGAAGCTGCCGAAGCATTGGCTGATGCCCGTGCAACCGTGGCAGCCTGCCTTGGCTGTGAGGCACGTGAAATCATCTTTACGTCCGGCGGCAGCGAGGCCGATAACCAGGCCATCGTCAGTGCCGCACGTTTGGGTGAAAAGAAGGGCAAAAAACATATTATCACCACGGCGTTCGAACACCATGCCGTACTGCACACGTTGAAGAAACTCGAAAAAGAGGGTTTTGAAGTCACCTATTTGGACGTGCACGAATCGGGACTTGTGACCGCTGACGAGGTCAAGGCCGCCATTCGTCCCGACACGTGTCTTGTGACCGTGATGTATGCCAATAACGAAATCGGTACGATTCAGCCCATTCCCGAAATCGGCGCCGTTTGCCGTGAAGCCGGCGTGTTGTTCCACACCGATGCCGTTCAGGCCGTCGGTCATCTGCATATCAACGTTAAGGAACAGAATATCGATATGTTGTCCCTGTCCGCCCATAAGTTCCACGGACCCAAGGGCATCGGCGTGCTGTATGCCAAAAAGGGCATTATTTTAACCAACCTGATTGAGGGCGGTGCGCAGGAACGCGGTAAGCGTGCCGGCACCGAAAACATTCCCGCCATTATGGGTATGGCTGCCGCCCTGAAGGAGGCATGCGATCATATCGATAAAAACGCTGCCTACGTCGGCGCCCTGCGGGACAAACTCATTGCCGAGTTGTCCAAAATCCCGCACAGCGCTTTGAACGGCGCCGTATCGCCCCGTCTGCCCGGTAACGTCAATTTCTGCTTTGAGGGCATCGAGGGTGAATCACTCCTGCTTTTGCTGGATGCCAAGGGCGTTTGTGCGTCTTCCGGCTCTGCCTGCACGTCGGGTTCTCTCGACCCCAGCCACGTGCTGCTGGCCATCGGCCGCCCCCACGAAGTGGCACACGGTTCGCTGCGTCTGTCCCTGTGTGAAAATAACACGGCCGAGGAAATCGAGCATATTTGTCAGGTTGTGCCCGAGGTCGTTGCGTATCTGCGCGGCATGTCGCCCGTTTGGCGCGACCTGCAGACCGGCAAACGCCAATTTATTTTGAAATAAGTGCTACGAAAAGCGATAAGGAGATATAAAAATGGCATTATACAGTGAAAAAGTAATGGACCACTTCCAGCACCCCCGCAACGTCGGTGTCATCGATAACGCAGACGGTGTCGGCGAGGTCGGCAATCCCAAGTGCGGCGATATTATGAAGATTTATCTCAAGATTGAGAACGATATTATCGTTGACGTCAAGTTTGAAACGTTCGGCTGCGGTTCCGCCATCGCTTCCAGTTCCATGGCAACCGAAATGATCAAAGGTCAACCCATTTCCCAGGCATTGACCCTGACCAATAAGGCTGTTGCCGAGGCGCTTGACGGTCTGCCGGCACACAAACTGCATTGCTCCGTATTGGCAGAGGAGGCCATCAAAAAGGCCCTCAAGGACTACTACGACAAAAACGGTATTGCTTACGATCCCGCCATTTTCCCGGCCTGCGAAGATTGCGAGCACTGCGACCACGGGGCATGAGCACCGGTTCTGTAATAAACGACAATTCCATATTGATTGCACTCAGCGGCGGCGTGGACTCATCTCTCTGCGCCGCGCTTTTGCAAAGGGAAGGGTACGATTGTCACGGCGTCACGATGTTCCTCTTCGGTAATCGGGAGACCGCCACGGCAGACGCGGCGCACGTAGCCGATACGGTCGGCATTGACTTTCAGGTTGCCGATTTTGCCGACGCTTTCCGAACGGAGGTCATGGGCCGCTTCGTGCAGGAGTATGAAGCGGGGCGTACCCCGAACCCCTGCCTGTACTGCAACAGAAAACTGAAGTTCGGTGCATTGTTGTCGCTGGCGCGGCAAAACGGTTGGGGACGTTTGGCAACGGGGCACTACGCCCGCATTGAAAAAGAACAAAACAGCGGAAGGTATCTCTTGAAAAAAGCAAAATGTCTGCAAAAAGACCAAAGCTACGTGCTGTACGCCATGACGCAGGACGAACTGTCGCACACGTTGTTCCCCATGGGGAACTTTGCCTCCAAGGATGAGGCACGGGCACTCGCCGCAGAACTTGGTTTCTTCAATGCCGCCAAGCACGACAGTCAGGATATCTGTTTTATTCCCGACGGCGACTATGCCGCCTTTATTGCCGATGCAACGGGTAAAACTTATCCCGCCGGCGATTTCATCGGCCCAGACGGCCGTGTATTGGGGCAGCATAAGGGGCTGATTCATTACACTGTCGGTCAGCGCAAGGGGCTGGGTTTGGCACTGCCGGAACCGCTGTACGTTGTACGGAAAGAAATACGGACGAACAACGTTTATTTGGGCCGCGATGCCGATTTGTGGGGCAAATCCCTGGATGCGGCAGAGTGCAATTGGATTGCGTGTGACCCTCCCAAGTCACCGATGCGCGTTTATGCCCGCGTCCGTTACAGCCAGTTGGAACAACCGGCTACGGTTTGGGCAACGGATGAGGGAAAACTTCATTTGGAATTTGAAACGTCCCAGCGCGCAATTGCGCCGGGGCAGGCTGTCGTGATGTATGACGGCGACGTTGTTGTCGGCGGCGGCATCATCCAATAAAAAAAGAGCGGCAATGCAGAGTGTCCCGAAGGACACTCTGCAACGAAATAAATCCCATACGGGATTTGTGAAAAGAATTCCGAACGGAATTCGTGAAATTGTCCTTCGGACAGTGAAATGCTCTGCGGAGCGTTATAGGGGTTCCCCAGCGCGAACGAAGAGAGTGCTGGGGGTTCCCGTGAGGGGATTTATTTCATTTCACATTGCGTAGCAATATTTCACAATCTGCAAAGCAGATTATTTCACATTTGCCGAAAGGCAAATATTTCACCTTTTCTGACTTTGGATTACCAAAGTCGTTGCTTGCTGCGACAAAAGACAAAAAATACCGACTGAAAAAGAATTTATCTTCCTTTTCAGCCGGTATTTTTATATATGCTTGCAATACTGTCCGTTAGAACACTCTGCAACTGCCGTTCTTTTTTATTGGAATTTTCTTTATTTCAAGGCGCGTTCCAGCCAAATCATACCGATACAAAAGGCATCGTACAGGCTGTCTTTGCTGCCCTGGTTGATGATTTTGTTGGGATCCTTGGGATCAACAACCTGGACGAACACTTTGTCCGGCAGCTCGCCCTTGTCCGTTTTCTTAACGGACATAATTTCCAGCATTAAAATGGCCTTGTCGGTCATGTTGCCGTAACAAATCGTGTTGCCTTCGCGAACCAAAGGTTTATCCAAATAATTCAAATAGTTTTTTTCATCAATAATCTGACTTGCTTCAGCCATTGTTCATATCTCCTTTAAACCCGGGTGGGAAATGATGCGTGTAATAATGTATTATAGCATGCCGTCATTTCTTTGTCAATGGCACGTGCTGCTTTTCGTCGTATCCATGCCGCGCATAATGCACAACGCACGACGGATAGTCCGGTCAACGGAAAAGTTTATCAGTCAATGATAACGGGTCCTCTTTTGAAAAAGGCGTCGGCGGGTTCCGGCTGCGGCAGCGTTTGTACGAACAAACTGTCCGAAAGCTGCCAAAGCCGCAGCTGCCGCCCGGCCGCTTTCCCGAGTTTTGCCGCGTCGGCCGGTTTGGTGATAATCGGGAAGGAATTCTTTTTGCGAATGTCGGACAGGTACGACGTGCCGCGTGTATTGGCACCCAAAAGCAGGGAAAATGCCGGTTTTGCTTCCAAATCGCTCCACGTGGTTCCCGTTAGCGCAAACAATGCGGCGCGGCGAAGGTGCGCGTCGGTGACGTGTTTGGCGCGCGCCGCTTCCAGCATGGCGGTATACGTTGTCGTACGGTTCGCCGCTTTACACAATAAATCGCCGATGCCGCCGCCGCATTCGGCAAACGATTCGCGCAATGCGGGCGGCAGGGCGCGAAAGTACGTCAAATACGCTGCAGACAGCGTCTCCGGGTCGGTGGGGCACGTCCCGTCTGCTATGGCATTTGTTAAAAACGGAAGACAATCCTGCGGAATGCCGTCCTGCCACGATTGGCCGCTTTTGAAGGCGGCGCGTATGGCGGCGGCGGAAGGGAAAGTATCCCGGGTGATGGGCGCATTAGGGTCATCGTACGCCGTGCCGATACGGGGAATGAGCAGGGGCTTAACGTCGCTGCTCTGCATGGCGCGTAAGTACGCCATGGTCAAAAGGTCATTCGGCCCCGGATTTGTTCCGTTCCGTTTCAACAGTGTATCGAAAAAGGTACGGGAGCCCAAACGCGTTTTTTGCGAAAGGGCCGCCTTCTGCAAATAGTCGATATCATCCGTTTCGGCACCGAAACATAAAACGTTTGCCCCTGCCTGTTTGACAATGAATAAGCCGGCTTCCGCAAAGAACTGTGCGGAGGCGGCGCACCAGGGGTAGGGCAGTTCCAGCACGATATCGGCCCCTCCTGCCAACGCCATGGCAGCACGGGTATATTTGTCGCAAAAGGCCGGTGTGCCGCGCTGCACGAAATGACCGCTCATCACGCAAATGATAACGTCAGCGCCGTTTTCACGTGCCTTTTGCAGCTGATAGGCGTGACCGTGATGAAAGGGATTGTATTCACAAATAATGCCGGTAACGTTCATGGCTGCACCTCCTAATCCATCCGATAATAGGTAATTATCGTATCACAAAATGCCGGGGTTTGTCAACAGGACAGGGGAGCATCGACCGAGTTTCGCGTGCAGATATGACCGTAATCGGCAATAATTACAAGCAATTCCGTGAAAATCACTTGACATTTATCTATCTATCTATTATAATATGTATCGTCGCTTTTTATGCAATGACGCACAGGAGGGTTTCTGCATGATTTTGGATGTCGGACCGATTTTGCGCGGCGAAATCAGGGAAATGTCCATCAACTATGCGTTGGAGCCCGATTCACTGCCCGACGTTGTCTTTTCGGATAACGCGACTGTCGACGGTGTGTTGACAGACGATGCCGGGTATATGCGGCTTTCCCTTTGCGCCGAGGTCCCATACGTGACAAGCTGTGCCAGATGTCTTTCGGAAATCCGCGGGACGTTCAGCATTCAGTTTGACCGTACGGTGGTGACCGAAGGTACCCTTTCCGAAAAGGAATTGGAGGAAAACGCCGACGAATACGTCATCATCAAAAACCGCAGTTTGGACGTTGACGAACAACTGCGTGAGGCATTGATTCTTTCTGTTCCGATGCGCTTCCTGTGTACGGAAGATTGTCCCGGCCTTTGCCCGAAGTGCGGAAAAGCGCTTCGCGACGGCAAATGCGGCTGCCCCGAAAAGGAGACAGATCCGCGTTGGGACGTGCTGAAGAAATACAGAACGTAAGTCATTACCGACAGCGGCAACTAAAAATGAAAAAAATATACAAGCGGCGTGTCAACAACGCGCCAAAGAGGAGGTTATACTATGGCAGTTCCAAAACGTAAGGTTTCCAAGGCTCGCAGAGATAAAAGACGCTCCAATAACAGCAAGTTGTCTGCTCCTGCATTGGTAAAGTGCTCTAACCCGGCGTGCAACGAGGTTCTTCTCCCTCACCGTGTCTGCAAGGTTTGCGGATACTATGACGGTAAGAAGGTTCTCAACGTTGCTTCCGACAAAAAAGAGGCCTAATGACAACCTGATGAAGGGGTAACGTTCAGCCCATGCGGCCGACGGTTGCCCCTTTATTATTTTACCTTTTTTACCTTTGCAAAGGAGGAAAACGCGTGTTCGGGTACGTTCGTGTGCGCAGGGCAGACCTGCTTGTCAAGGACGATGAATATTATTCGGCGCTCTATTGCGGCCTTTGCCGTTCTATGGGCAAACGCACCGGCCAGCGGTCGCGCATGGCGCTTTCCTACGATTTTGTCTTTATGGCGGCTGTTCGCATGGCGGTGAGCGGGGAACGCCCGACGTTTGCCAAGCGAAGATGCCCGGCACACCCTTTGAAGAATAAGACGTTTGTTGTCGCGGGCCCTGAGATGCAGTACTGTGCCGATTGCGCCGGATTGCTCACCGGGTTAAAATGCCGGGATGACTGCCATGACGAACACGGTGTCCGCCGTGCTGCAGCCGGAATGGCGCGCGTTTGGTTCGGCGGGACCCGCCGTTCCGTCAAACGATATCCGGAATTGTACGCCGCTTTGGAAGCGCTTACGGCACGGCTGGCCGAAATGGAAACGGACGGCAGTGCAACGGTTGACGCGCATGCCGATTTGTGCGGGCAAATGTTGCGGCTGTTGTTTGAAAACGGTCTGGAGGGCAGTGCTGCGCGGCTGTGCGGTAATATCGGGTATCACGTCGGCAAGCTGGTCGATATGCTTGATGCGCTTGACGATTGGGAAAAGGACAGGGCGGCTGACCGGTTTAACCCGTTGCGTGTCGTCTATCCCGATGCGGGGGATGCCGACAGGGATACGATTTTTGAACACGTCAAGGTCGGCATGCAGGGGGAAATATTAGCTTTGCAGCAGGCCGTTGATTTGATTGATTTTGACGGGCGGCAGGACCTGGAGCGCATCGTGCAAAACGTTGTACAGCGGGGGATGCCCGATGCTGTTGTGCGCGTAACGGCGCCCAAAAAATAATGGGGAGGCAATAACGTGGAATCACCGTATAAAATTCTCGGCGTCAGTCCGGAAGCGGATGACGAAGAAATTAAAAAAGCGTATCGTGAACTGGCACGAAAGTATCATCCGGATAAGTTCACCGATAACGATATGCGTGAACTGGCCGAAGAAAAAATGAAAAAAATCAACGCCGCCTACGATGAAATTCAAAAAATGCGTGCCGATGCCAAACAGGGCAGCAGCAGCGGCAGTTTTGATAACGGCGGGTATCATACAAACGAGGATGGGGATACCGCCTATGCGTCGGTCCGCATGAATCTGAATGCAGGTCGGTTAGACGACGCCGAGCAGGCGCTGCGTGCCGTCTGTGATGCGGACAGAAGCAGTGAATGGTATTATTTGATGGGCGTTTTGATGATGCAACGCGGCCGTTATGCCGATGCCATGAAATTCTATGACACGGCCTGCCGTATGGATCCCTATAATAGGGAATACAGTTCTGCGCGTGATTGGTTGCGGACGCAAAACAATGCGGCGTATCGTTCGGCTTACGGCGATGCACAGTCTTCCGGTTGTTCCGGTTGTGATTTCTGCACGGGCCTGATGGTGGCCGACTGCTGTTGTGAGTGTATGGGCGGCGACCTGATTCGCTGCTGCTGACGGAACGATTATGGCACCGAAAAACGAAATGCGGCCGATTGACGCGCAACGTGCGGCAACACGGCGTCTGGCATATGCCTCGGTCGGCTGCGCTTTGCAAATTGTCATCCTGTATCTCGGCGCATTGCTCGACGTATTGGATATCTCCGCTGCGGCGCTGGCCGGCTTTGTCAACGTGTGGGCGGTGATTGAATTGGGCAGTTTTTACCCGTGGGTGATGTGGGCAGTCACGGCAACCGTATCGCTGCTTTTATTGCCGGCAAAAGCGCCTGCCGTTCTCTATTTGCTGTTGGCAGGCTACTATCCCATGTTGAAAAATCTATTTGAAAAATGCAATAAAGTTATCTCTTGGGCCTTAAAAATCGTTGTTTTTAACGCGGCACTGGCGCTGACCTTATTTGTCTGTATCAAGTTTCTCGGTATGGAGGACGCATGGGGCGGCAAAATGACGGCCGTTTTATTCGCCGTCGGCAACCCGACGTTCGTCATCTACGATATCGCCGCAACGCGGCTCATCCGTGTGTATCTGCACGTTTGGCGTAAAAAAATGCATATCAAAATATAAGAAAAGACGGCCGCGCAGCGGCCGTCTTTTTCAATGATAAATGATTACTGTTGTGTGCCGGATTCGGCAGGAGTTACTTCGATTTTCGTTTCGGACGTGTATTTGGGTTGCCCGGATACGAAGAATACGGCGTTGCTGCCGTCGGCATTGGTGATGAAGCTGCCGTCTTCATTCTGCAGGTTGATCATGTACCAGGACATATCTGCATCCTGACGGAACCCGATGACGGTAATCTCATCGTTTTGTGTCAGTGTTTTGTAGTAAGCGTTGTTGTTCAGGGTGGGGAAGGAGCGAACGTTCAGGGAAGTGACGGCAACGTAGCGAATGACGGGCTCGGCGTACACCTCAAACTTATCGGTGGACAGGTCTTCCGTTGTGACGGCGTCATTGACAATATAGACTTCGGTTTCGGTTTCGTTGATGCTGACGATGATACGGCTCCAGTTTTCGCTGACGGCTACGCGGCGGTAGCTTTCACCGAGACGGGCGGGCATGCTGAGTTTGTTGCCTTCATTGTCCTTGCTCGGTTCGGTGCGCAAATATGCGGAAGCAGCGACAATATAAACGATTTCGTCACATTCGGTCCAAACAACGTCCGTTGAGGGTGTATCGGGCGTATCCGGGGTGTCGGGTGTATCCGGCGTGTCAGGGGTATCGGGCGTATCGGGCGTGTCAGGTGTATCGGTGCCGGTTACGTCCTGCTGCGTATCGGACTGTTTGTCATCAGGATCGACAACGGGCGGCAAATCCTTGCCGGGTTCATCGTCATTGTGTTTGTTACAGGATACCAATGATACCAATAATAAAGCAGCAAATAATAAACAAAGAAGTCTCTTCATTTTCGTCCTCCGAAAAAATATCTATTACAAAAGCAAAAAGCAAAACGGTATGCACGACGAAAAGAATTGAGGGCTTCTTTCCGCACACTGATACACTAATAGCATATCACAAAGCAAAATAAATGTCAATTCCCGTCGTTCATATTTTTGTCATATTTTCGCAAAGAGAAAAGCGGCACCGAAAGAATGGTTCGGTGCCGCCGCTTTTTTATCCGTTATTCGGTGATGGAGATGCTGAAGGATAATTCTTTGCGTTCGCCTGCAGGCAGCAAGTCCATGGCCTGTTTGTGTGAAAAGTCATCCACGATACCGTCGGTGGAAGGAATGCCGTACCAGGGCTCAATGCAAACGTAAGGGGCTTCGGCTTTGGGACGGTGCCAAAAACCGAGGAAGCGGAACCCGGGATAGGTCAGCGTAACGCTCTTGGACGTGGCGTCCGATTTCAGCGTAACGCTGTCTGCCATTTGACGGATGAAGATGGCATCGTCATCGAACATATCGTGGCGCAGGGGGAGGATTTTGCCGTCACGCAGCGGCAATTCCGTATCCCCGCCGGACAGGAAACAAGTGGGGGAGAAGTTTAAGCGGCGCGGTGCCGTTGCATCGGAAAATTCCATATAGTAGTCCGTAAAGGCGCCCTTGCCGCCGAGAGGCACGTTGAAACCGGGATGGCCGCCGAAGGAGAAGGGGAGAACGCCGGCGCCTGTGTTGATAATTTCGGCAGTTTCGCGCAGCGTCAGCCCGTCCAACGAATAGGTCAGACGGAAGGTGAAATCAAAGGGATAGATGGCCTTTGTTTCGTCGTCGGCTTTCTTTTCAAACGTAATTGCCGTTTCGGACTGCGCAACCATTTCAAATTCCGCATTCTTTACGATGCCGTGCAGCACCATCTCGTATTCTTTGCCCTCCCAGGTATACTTGCCGCCGAACAGTCGGCCGCAAATGGGGAATAATACCGTGGCACGCATGCTCCAGAATGCGGGATCGCCCTGCCACAAATATTCGCAACCATCGCAGTTGGATTTGACGGACCACAACTGTGCGCCGGTGCTGTTGATTTGAACTGTCATTTTTTCGTTGGAAATAGTGTAAATCATAGCAATAACCTTCTTTTAATAGTTAATATTTGTATTATTTTGATTTGGCATTGATTTTGAACTGAACGAGCAAACCGAGCAGCGCTAATACGGCGGCGATAATATAAACGACCGTATTGTTTATCGTTTGCGTGATCTCCGATGAAAGTGCAATCAGGGAAGCGTACTCGGCAACAATGTAACCGCCGCCGACTGCCGTGCAGACGGTTAGGGTGAGCTTTGTCAAAATCAAAGAGAGCAAACCGGCGATGACACCCAAAACAACGGAAACGACCATGACGGAAACGTAGAAGCCGGTTTTCTCCTGTACAAACCCGGAAATGATACCGGCGCACAACGGTGCAATGAAACGATACGTTAAATAGGCACAGGCGGCAAAAATGCCGGATTTAACCAATTTGAAGGCAGAGAACAAACCGATCAGTCCTAAGACGATGATAATGCCCAAAGAAATGCGGGCATCCATATTTTCTATTTTTTTGCTCAGCAGGTTGGAAATCAAAAAGCCGATGAAAGCACCGACGGCGGCACCGCAAAGTGCGGTAATCAAACGGAAGAACTTGTACCCGAAAAAGCAGGTCAGAACACCGGCTGCCAGGATGATAATCATCATTGTCAGCGGGTGTGCCGACAGGTAAGAAATCAAGGCGCCTGCTTGTTCGCTTTGCTCAATTTGGCCGCGAATAAAATCAAGGATAGATTGCAGTGAAAAATTCATAGCTTATACCTCCCGGGGGTAATTAGCCGGCAAAATCACCTTTTGACGGTTAAGTCATTTTATCACGACGGCGGTTGAATGTCAAGAAAACACTGTGCGGAACAGGGCACTTTTGCAATTGTAAATTTATTTTGAATAAATCGCAAAAAAATATCGGAAAGGGTATTGCATTTTTTTCGGCCTTATTGTATAATGATTTCACAAAAGTGGAGCAAAGTGGTGGAAAATGGGGGACAAACCCCAAGCCATTTATCCCAAGGATTTCAAAAGAAGGAGTTATGCTTATGTTGCTGGGTGAGTTTCGGCATACGATGGACGTCAAAAACCGCATATTCATTCCGGCAAAGTTCAGAGAGGAACTGGGCGAAAAGATGGTTCTCGCCATAGATATCCACTCTAAGCATTGTATTAAGGTCTATTCCACTGAGGGGTGGGATGCCTATACAGCTCCGATCAAACAGATGGAACGCAGCAAAGCGGAAATGATCCTGCGTCTCCTGAATGCCAGTGCCGCGCAGGTCACCCCCGATGCGCAGGGACGTGTCGTTATCACGCCTGAACTGGTGGCCTTCGCCGGCATTGCCAAAGAAGCCGTGGTTGTCGGATGCGGCGACTACGCCGAAATATGGAATGAAACGATTTACGATGACCAAAAGCAACAAACGAGTCTCGACGAATTGTGTGCGATTCTCGAATCTGTCGGTCTGTAACCGCTTCTATTAATATGGAAGAAATTGTGTTTTCCCACAAGTCGGTCCTCCTGAACGAATGCCTGGACGGACTGGCAATTAAACCGGACGGGATTTACGTGGACGGGACTGCCGGCGGCGCCGGTCATTCATCGGCCATTGCATCCCGCCTAACGACCGGTAAGCTCATCGCTCTTGACCAGGATGAGGACGCCGTTCGTACCGCGACACAACGTTTGTCTGTCTTTGGCGACAGGGCAATGGTTGTGCGTGAAAACTTTTGCCGGGTCGGCGACGTGCTTCGCTCACTCGGCATTTCCGCCATTGACGGAATGCTGCTCGACCTTGGGGTATCTTCTTATCAATTGGATACTGCCGAGCGCGGGTTCTCCTATATGGCAGACGCGCCCCTTGATATGCGGATGGATATCCGCAGCGGTTTTTCCGCACGGGACGTCGTCAACACTTACGATGAAAACAAGTTAAAGAATATTATATTTGACTACGGGGAAGAGAAGTTCGCCCCCCGTATTGCCCGCGGTATCGTGACGGCCCGCAATGAGGCGCCGATTGAAACGACCGGGCAATTGGTCAACGTGATTAAAAAAGCATTGCCGGCGGCAGCGCTTGCCGGCCCGCATCACCCTGCGAAACGAACGTTTCAGGCCATTCGAATTGAAGTCAATCACGAACTTGACGTGATTGAACCCGCCATCCGAAGCGCCGTGGCTGTTCTGAAGCCGGGCGGACGTGTCGCCATTATCACGTTCCATTCTTTGGAAGACAGAGTAACAAAACAGGTATTTGCCGATTTGGCGCAGGGATGTACCTGCCCGCGCGACCTGCCGGTCTGCGTTTGCGGTCGAAGGCCCGTTGTTGAACTCGTGAATCGCAAGCCGATTTTACCGTCCGACGGTGAAACGGCGGAAAACCCCAGAGCTCGAAGCGCCAAGTTGCGCGTGGCGGAAAAGCTCAAGCAAATAACACCATAAAATTACGGAACGAAAAAGGAGAACGGTTATGACAAATCAACACGACAACAAGACAACTCTGAAAAACAAAAAAACAGCCGGATTTGTTCGCCGTTTGACGGGCGCGTGGTTCCCGATTGAAAAGGAAACGCGTACCGAAAAAGTACACGTACGTATGCCGCTGCCGTTGGTAATGTGTCTGTTGACCATCGGTTTATCTCTTTTGATGATTGTCGGCAGCTCGGCATTGTTAAGCAACACCTACCGCGAGGCTATGGCACTGCAGTCGGAACTTGATTTTCTGACGGCAGAGCAAAAGGATTTGAACCTGGATCTGAATGACAGAATTGACCTTCTTGCCATTCGTAATATTGCTGTAAACGAGTACGGTATGATTAATGAAGAATACGTATCAGCCCGCTATTTGAACGTGCGCGGTGCAAACGGTTTGGAATCTTACCGTGCGGAAGACGAGCACGTCACGGCAAACACAGCACGTTGATTCTTTAAAAATAGATGATGCGTTATTTGGCAGCAAAGGTAAAAGGACGTGCCGGCCTTGTCGGATCGGTATTGGTGTTTGCCTTTGTTTTGCTGTTTATCCGCGTGGTCGTCATTCAAACGACCGATTATGAATCGTATCGTGCTAAGGTGACACAACAGTTGACGACAAGGTCAAGCGACTTGGCAGAGCGGGGCAGTATCAAGGATGCCGACGGCATTACGTTGGCAACTTCCGTGACAACGTACCGCGTCTTTATCTCTCCCGTTGACGTTTTGGCAGCGGATGAAAAAGAAGGGGACCGGTCACGCAGCCTTTTGGTCTGCGACGTTCTTTCGGAAACACTTTCCGTGGATGCCGCTTTCGTACTGGAACAAATTGACGAATACGCCGCGTATTACGATAGAACGATTGCCAAAAACGTTTCGCAGGAAAAAGCCGATATTTTAACGGATTTGATTGCGGAATACGGACTTTCCCGCATGATTTATCTGGACGAAAGTTCAACCCGCTACTATCCGTACGGCAGTCTTGCGTCTCACGTTTTGGGTTTCACCAACAGTGCGGGCGTGGGTTTATACGGCCTTGAAAACTACTATAACGATGAATTGTCCGGCAAATCGGGACAAACGATTTATGCCAGCGACTCCCGCGGCAACGATTTGCTTTACGATTTTGATCAAGTGTATCAAAAGGAAGACGGGTTGACGCTCGTTTCCACGCTGAAGGTCTACGTACAGCAGGTGCTGGAACAGCAGCTGTATGAGGCATGGAAAAATACCGGCGCGGAAAATCGCGTATGCGGTATCGTTATGGACGTCAATACCGGTGCCATATTAGCCATGGCAACGTATCCCGATTTCGATTTGAATTCTCCCTGGGCCCTGAACGACGAATTATCCGCCGTGCTGTCGACTTCCGGTTTAACGTCCGATACGGATGCCTACGAAAAAAGGCGTACCGAACTTTTAACCGAGATGTGGTCCAACAAAACCATTACCGAGCCCTACATCCCCGGTTCTACCTTCAAGGTGATTACGTCATCCATGGCTTTGGAAGAAAAGCTGGTTGACTTATCCGAGACCTTCTATTGCCCCGGATATCTGAAAGTCAACGGGATTACCATTCGATGCCACGAAACGCGCGGGCACGGCAAATTGACGTTTGCCCAAGGCCTGCAGCAGTCCTGCAACCCCATCTTAATGACGGTCGGTCTGCGGCTCGGCACAGATGTTTTTTACGATTATTTTGCTTCTTTCGGTTATTTGGAACGAACGGGTATTGATTTGCCTGGTGAGGCGGTCGGTATCTTCTACAACCGTTCCGACTTTACCAAATTGAACCTTGCCACTTCGTCGTTCGGTCAGAACTTCAAGGTGACGCCGCTGGCCCAAATCACGGCCATTGCCGCTGTGGCAAACGGCGGCTATCTCGTTACCCCGCACTTAATCGAGGGGTTGGAAGACACCGACGGCAACCGCGTTTATACCTACCAAACACAGAAAAAAGTCCAGGTGATCAGTGAGGAAACCTGCAGGACGGTTACGGCCGTTTTGGAGGAGGGCGTTGCCGGAAACGGCGGTGCCAGAAACGCTTACGTCGCCGGGTTCCGCATTGCTGCGAAAACCGGCACCTCGGAAAAAATCGGTGATAAAGCCGATGCGTATATCTGTTCCTGCGTGGCGTATGCGCCCGCAGACAATCCGCAGTACGCCTGCATCATTGTGGTTGATGAACCGACGTTGGGAACGTTGTACGGCAGCGCCGCTGCCGCGCCCTACGTTTCAAACGTTATGGAATTGATTTTGCCTTATCTCGGCGTGGAAGCCGTTTATACGGAAAAGGAAACGAGCCGTTTGGCGGTTACCGTTCCGTCCTATTGTTACTGGGGCACCGAAACTGCCGTTGCCTACGCCGAAACCGCCGGCTTCCGTGTGGAGGTCATCGGGGAAGGAAAGTACGTAATGGCACAATCTCCCGCAGCCGGAGCCGCTGTGGAAAAAGACGCCGCCGTTTTGTATTTCTACTGCGGCAATGAAAGACCGGAAGCAACCGTACAGGTCCCCAATTTGTTGGGCATGACGGCCGCAGCCGCCCATCAAACGCTGGTGAATGCCAATCTCAACGTTCTCATCAAGGGGACCAACAGCTATTTGTACGGGACGGAAGCGGTTGCCGTATCACAAACGCCCGCTGCCGGTGAATACGTCGCACCCGGTGCGGCTGTTACCGTGAATTTCCTATATTTAAATGATGACGATTCGGATGCGGATATTAGCGTGTCCGTTACACCGTAGTTATCCACCAATCGAAACGGAGGTTTGGCAATTGTGAAAATCCAACTTGCTGCCCCCGTTGCGTTATCCCAAATTGCTGCCGATACGTGCGGAACCCTGCACGGTTCGGACAGACAGATTCACTTTATTTGTACCGATTCACGCGAGGCTGACAGCGCAACGCTGTTTCTCGCACTCCCCGGCGAACGCGTCGACGGTCATGATTTTTTGCATGCGGCCCTTGAGCAAGGCTGTCGTTCGGCGCTGGTTTCACGGCCGGTAGAAGAATCCCTGTCATTTATAACGGTGCCTTCTGTGCCGACTGCATTATTGATGATGGGAGCCCGTATGCGGGATTCTTTTACCGGGGCCGTGGTTGCCGTGACGGGATCTGTCGGTAAAACCACAGTCAAGAATTATATTGCAGCCGTTCTTTCCTGCATGGGCAGAACTGAAAAAACGGTTGCTAACCATAACAGTTTGTTAGGCCTGCCTATGTCGCTTTTGGCCATGACGGCGGATGCCCCCTTCCACGTGGTGGAGATGGGTATGAATCATGCCGGTGAAATTGACCGAATGACACGGGCTGCCAAGCCGCACGTTGCCGTTATCACAAACGTCGGTACGGCACATATCGGCAATCTCGGCTCCCGCCGCGGTATTGCCGACGCTAAATTGGAAATCATTCACGGCATGACTGCCGACGACGTTTTGATTATCAACGGTGACGAGCCGCTGCTGCAAAACGCCGGCAATTTTCCGGGACGCGTGATTCGCGTCTCTGTAAAAGATCCGACCGCAGACGTTTACGTTACCGGTGCGCCGCTGACGTTGGATACGTCAACGGTGTCGGTCACGATTTTCGGGAAGTGCTGTCGGAACGTTCGGGTGCCGCTGCTCGGCGAGCCTGCCTTGTGGGCCGTTGGGTATGCCGCTGCGGTTGGTTCTGTTTTCGGTATGGAAGAAACGGCACTGGAAAACGGCTGCGCCGCCGTTCCGTCCGAAAAGATGCGCGGCGGTGTCGTGCAAAAGGACGGAGTCGTCTGGTTGGAAGATTGCTATAATGCATCGTACGAATCGGTCGCTGCCGCTCTTGACGTGCTGCATACGTTTCCCGGCCGTCATATTGCCGTACTGGGCGATATGTTGGAATTGGGGGACGAATCACGGCGCATTCATGAAAACGTCGGGAAAAAAGCAGCGCAAACCTGTGATTTGCTTTTGACGTACGGCCCGATGTCCGTTTGGACAGCGCAGGCGGCCGTGGATGCCGGTATGCCGGCACAGTCCGTTCTCGTGTATCAAACCGAGGCAATGGACGATTTGAAAAAGACTTTATATGATACAATCGGCCGCAGTGACACCGTTTTGGTGAAGGGAAGCCGCGGCATGGAAATGGAGCGCTTGCTCCCGCAATAGAAAAGGGGATGAGGGAATGTATTTTGAATGGTTAATCGGCGCAAGCCTTACGTGTCTTTTGACCGTAATAGCCGCCTATTTTGTCATTCCTTCACTGCGTTCCCATAAAATGGGCCAATATATTAACGAGTATATGACCGAAAAGCAAAAGGAAAAAAAGGGCACACCGACAATGTGCGGTATTTGCTTCATCGTGGCAATCTCCGTGGCGACGTCTGTTTTCTTTGTGCGCGAAGTGATTCTCGGCGGGGAAGGCATCGATTGGCTGCCGCTTGCCGCAACGTTGTATTTGGCGCTTGCCAATGCGGCTGTCGGTTTTTTAGACGACTATCTTAAGTTAATCAAGGGACAAAACGAGGGCTTGAAAGACCTTCCGAAATTGATTTTGACCCTGATTGTTGCCGCCGGATACGTTCTTATGATGGCGCTCGGCGGATACCTCGAAACGTCCCTGGTTCTCCCCGTTTTGAATTTGCAATTGAATTTCGGTTGGTTTTATTATCCGGTGGCAATCGTTGTCATTGCCGGTATGGCGCACAGCGTCAATATTACCGACGGCATCGACGGGCTTGCCGCATCTCTTTCAGCCATCGTTGCGCTTTTGTTCCTGGCGCTTGCCGTCACTTACGGCGGCCGTCAAATCGGCTTTTGCGGTGCTGTTCTTTTGGGCGGTTCTCTTGGCTTTTTGGTGGTGAATAAGCATCCGGCACAGGCCTTTATGGGGGATACGGGTTCGTTGTTCCTCGGCGGTTTTATCATCGGCGTCGGTTTTATGGTCAACCAGCCGGCAGTTCTTGTTCTGGCAGGTTTCGTCTTTGTCATTGAGATGTTGACGAGTTTGACGCAGCGTCTCTACTTTAAGGTGACGCACGGCAAACGTCTGTACAAAATCGCCCCCCTGCATCATTTGTTTGAAAGATTCTATGCCTGGAGTGAAGAAAAAATCGTTGCCGTTTATTCTGCCGCTGCCATGGTATGCTGCGTTGCCGCCTTCTTTATGATGAACGGCACGTGGATCAGATAAGAGGATATTGCGTGTGGACAGTCGGGATTATTCTTCCATAAAAGATACATTGCCGGCAGGGTCCGACAAACCTACGGGCAGACGCCATTCGTCTGCCCGTATTTTGGCATCTTGGGGACGCGTTGTACCGGATGGCAGGACCGAACTCGTGCGGGGCAATATTGACGTTATCTTTCTCTTGATTGTGGCGGTGCTGCTGTTGTTCGGCAGTGTGATGTCTTTTTCCGCCAGTTCAGCCTATGCGGCAAAAAAATTCGCAGACAGCGCCTATTTCTTAAAAAAATACGTACTTTATATGTCTTTAGCCGTCATTGCGGTATTGCCGTTCATCGTGTTTTCCAGGCCGTGGTTTTGGAAACTGTTCGGTGCCGGCACCTACTTTGCATCCCTTGCGCTGCTTGCACTGGTGTTGGTCATCGGTACGGCACAGGGGGAGGCCAAGCGTTGGATTTACGTGGGCGGTATTTCCTTTCAGCCGTCTGAAATTGCCAAATTGGGGCTGGCAATGACGCTGGCACTGTTTATGAGTAAGTATCAAGAACGCATAGAAAACGGGCAAAAGAAAACGGACAGTTTTGTGTTCGGTGTGTTTTTGCCCGGTTGTATCATGGTCATTCCCATGGGATTGATTGCACTGGAACATCACATTTCCTGCCTGTTGATTGTGGCTGCCATCGGTGCCTCCGTCATGTTTTTGGGCGGCACCAAAACACGGTGGATTGTCCTTTTGGCATGCGGTGTTGCCGCGGCCGCGGTCTTTCTGATTCTCGTTTCCGATTATGCCGGCGACCGTGTGGACATTTGGCTTCATATTGAACAGGCCGACCCGTTGGACGAAGCTTGGCAAACGCTGCAGGGATTGTACGCCATCGGTTCCGGGGGCCTTTTGGGAAAGGGACTGGGAAACAGTTATCAAAAGTACGGGTACGTTTCCGAACCGCAGAACGATTTTATTTTTACGATTATTTGTGAAGAACTCGGGGCCATCGGGGCGCTCCTGCTGATCGGGTTATTCGGACTCTTACTGTGGCGCGGCTTTAAAATCGCGGCGCAGGCCCCCGACCGTTTTTCCTCGTTGACGGTTTACGCGTTGACGGTAAAGACGGTATTACAAGCAGTGCTGAATATCGCCGTTGTCACCAATTCCATGCCGAATACCGGCATTTCACTGCCGTTTTTCAGCTCGGGCGGTACGGCTTTAATGCTGCAAATATTTGAAATGGGGATTATCCTGTCCATTTCTCGATTTAAACGCGTCCCCGTTGCCGCGGTGCCGCCAGATGCGCAGAAAAATGATATTGATTCCATTACCGAAGAATGAAACGTGGAGATGAATATATGAAAAAGAATCCTAGAATTATCGTGACGTGCGGCGGTACTGCCGGTCATATCAACCCGGCAATTGCCATTGCCAATGCAATCAAAAGAGCAACGCCGGACGCGGAGATTCTGTTTGTCGGTGCCGACGAGGAACGTTTTAACGATTTGGTGCAAAAAGCAGGCTATCCCATCGGCCATATCGAGGTGGAAGGAATCAGCCGCTCTTTATCGCTTGCCAACGTGCGTGCACTCTATTTGGCAATCAGTTCACCCACGGCAGCTAAAAAAATGCTGCGGGACTGGCACGCCGATTTTGTCATCGGTACCGGCGGTTACGCCTGTTGGCCGATGCTGAAGGCGGCGTCAAAACTGGGCATTCCGTGCGCCGTGCATGAATCCAACGTGTTGCCCGGTATGACGGTCAATCTTCTCCAATCCGGTATGAACCGCATTTACGTCAACTTTGCCGAGAGCGCAGATTATCTGGAAGCAAAGAACAGAAAAAAAGTACTGCGTGTCGGTAATCCTTTGTTGGACGGCTTTTCAACCACTGACCGCAATGAGGCGCGTCGGATGCTCGACATTGCCCCCGACGCCTTCGTCGTTCTTTCGTTCGGCGGCAGTCTCGGCTCGGCTACCGTCAACCGTGAAATGATGGATACAACCGAAAAATTGGCCCCCCTGTATCCGAACGTGATTTGGCTGCACGCCACCGGTAATAAATACTACGAAGCTGCCATGACGGAATTGGAGGAAAGGGGACTGTCCGGCAAAAGTACGATTCGTTGGAGTAAGTATATCTATCAAATGGTGCTGCATATGGCCGCAGCAGACGTTGTCATCAGCCGCTCCGGTGCCGTGACGCTGGCGGAGCTGGCCTGCCTGCATAAGGCTGCCGTTTTGATCCCATCGCCCAACGTGGTGAAAAATCATCAATACAAGAATGCAAAGACGCTGGCCGATGCCGGTGCCGCCTATCTGCTTGAGGAGCAAACGCTGAATGAAAATAAACTGGCGTCCGTTTTGGTCAAGTTGATGAATGAACCAGAGACACGGGAAAAGCTGGAACAGGCGATTGCCGCGTTTGCCGTGCCGAATGCGGCTGACGTCATTTGGGCGGATATGCAGACGCTGATACCGGATTGACGGCGGCGTCCATAATCGATTCATAAAACGGAGAGGGGGAGAAAAATGGAAAAGTATGTCGGTACGGTCAAACGGATGCTGCACAACGTGCTGCCGCGTCGTTTGTTGGCGGGCAGGGTTCTTTTGTGCGGCCTGCTTTTGATTGTGCTCTGCGGAACCATAGTGACGGGCATCACGGTTGCTATGTCGAGACCGACAATCCAAAAAATCATTTTATCTCCCGACAGTGTGACAATCTATTCGGCTGAACGCCTGACAGAAGCGACTGGTCTTGCAATCGGCGGACCCATGTACGCCAAAACAAAACGCGAAATATCCGATGCCATTCTTGCTTCGTTTCCCGATATTCAAACAGTCAAAACGTCAAAAACGGCAAAAACGGGCGTTATCACACTTGAAATTGAAGAAAAACAGCCGTATTTCTATATTGTATCCGGGTCTGACGTTTATTTGGCTGACAGCACGTTTACCCTGTTGCGTATCGCCGGAGAAAACGAAACGGTAGGTCTTGTCCGCTTGGCTGTTCCCGACGATGCGTTTACCGCACCGGGACTTCCGCTGCAATTCGGCGACGACACCGCTTATTATTCTGCGTTCATAACCGACGTTTTGCACGGCGCCATGCGTGACGACGTCACCGGCATCTCCTTGGAGAAGAGATACGACTTGAAAATCCTGATACAGGACCGCATCGTTTTGTGTTGGGGCACGTCGGAAAAAACAAGTGAAAAAACGGCACTATGTCAAACGATGCTGCAGGACGCCATGTTCGGGGGCGGTGCCTTTGTGACGGTTGACGTATCCGACCCGGCAAAAGCAATCGCGCGTCCGTTGGCTTCCGGGGACCTTGTATGGACGGCGTTTTCCGGTTCGTAACGCCGCTCTCACGTAAAAAAGTTCGTGTTTTTTCATAAAAGTATAAAAATCGGGTTATGAAACTATTGCAATAAAACTTAAAAGATATTATAATAAAATTAAACTGTAACTATACGGCTTTCCCGATTTATTATACCGGAGGAAAAACAGAATGAGCATTATTTTTGAGCGTCCTCAGGACGAACCAACCAACGTAAAAATTAAAGTTATCGGTGTCGGCGGCGGCGGTAACAATGCTGTCAACCGCATGATTAAATCGAACGTGCGCGGCGTTGAATTCGTCGCTATTAATACGGACCGTCAGGCATTGCGTGCTTCCGAGTGCGCAACGCAGATTGTCATCGGTGAAAAAATTACCAAGGGCTTCGGTGCCGGTGCGAACCCTGAGATCGGTGAGCGCGCTGCACAGGAATCCATGGAGGAAATTAAAAAGGTACTGGAAGGTACCGATATGGTCTTTATCACGGCAGGTATGGGCGGCGGTACCGGTACCGGTGCTGCACCGATCGTGGCGAAAATGGCCAAGGAAATGGATATTCTGACGGTCGGCATTGTGACGAAACCGTTTGAATTCGAAGGAAAGCGCCGTATGAAACAGGCTGTGGCAGGTATCTCTAAAATGCGCGATTACGTTGACTCCCTGATTGTCATCCCCAACGAGCGCCTGAAGGAAACCACCAATACCTGCATCACGTTGATGAATGCTTTCGCATTGGCAGACGACGTGCTCCGCCAGGGTGTCCAAAACATTTCCGAACTGATTAACGTTAACGCATATGTCAACCTTGACTTTGCCGACGTGACTTCCGTCATGAAGAATGCCGGTTATGCGCATATGGGTATGGGCGTTGCTTCCGGTAAGGATAAGGCAAAAGAAGCCGCAGCCGCTGCAATTGCCAGCCCGCTGCTGGAATCTTCCATGAAGGGGGCTACCGGTGTCGTTATCGCTATGACGGTATCTCCCGACATTACAATGGAAGCCGTTGACGAGGCCTGCACGTTGATTTCCAGAGAAGCTAATTTGGATGACGGCGGCGCCATTTGGGGTGTTGCTTTCAACGAAGAGATGGAAGACGCCATGAAGATTACCATCATTGCAACCGGTTTTGACCGTGTTCCCGGTGATATGGAGGACGTGCCCGCTACCTACGGCGGTGTATCACAGAATTCTGCAAAGCCGGCGGCGCCTATCCATAACGAGCCGGCCAAGGTTGTCGTTGCAGAACCTGTTGTGCAGCCCCCCGTACAGGAGGAACCCATCGTCATCAAACCGGAACCGAAGCCGGAGCCCAAGCCGGAACCGAAACCCGAACCCAAACCGGAACCCAAGGGTCCGGAAAACGATTGGGACATTTTCCTCAACGCATTTAAGAAATAATCGTATTTCATAAAAAACGCGGCACTGTTCGGTGCCGCGTTTTTGTTAACGCTTCAACGCATTCGCAATGCGTTTTTTACGATTTCCTTTTCACAGAAGGGTTCTTTGGTTCGTCCGATGAATTGATACGTTTCATGGCCTTTGCCGGCCAGCAGAATAACGTCGCCGGGGCAGGCCTGTGCAATGGCTGTTTTGATTGCTTCCGCACGGTCGGCAATTTGCAGCACGGGAACGCTCTCGCCAATGGCCTTTGCAATCTCTGCAGTGATGGCCAGAGGGTCTTCTTTGCCGGGATTGTCCGCCGTTAAGACGCAGAAATCGGCCCCTTGGGCGGCAATGCCGAGTTCGGTGCGGCGGATTTGCGTCCGCTCGCCGACCGAGCCGAAAACGGCAATCAGTCTACCGCGGCAGTAGGGACGCAGCGCGGCCAGCGCAGCAGAAAGACTGGCACCGTTGTGTGCGTAATCGATAACGACCGTGATGCCGTTTGCCGCATACGTTTCAAATCGCCCGGGAATCACAACGGTTTCCAAGGCTTGTGCGGCTTTGTCCGTCGGAACGCCGCAAAAGTCGGCAATGGCCAATGCTGCCAGCGCGTTGCTGACGTTGACGTCTCCGGGCAGCGGCAGCCGGCAGGGCAGTGTTTGCCCACCGTGACGGCACGTAAAAGTGATGCCGGGGCCGTTGTCGGTAGGTTGCCGATTGACGACGGCGGCGGAATAGTCGGCGGTGCCTGACGTACCGTAGGTGACTTTGGGAGTTAGCGCCCTTTCTGCAGCGTGAACAGTCGTTGCGTCGTCTGCGTTGATAATCAGTAATTGGGCGCCGTAGTCTGTTAATACGGCCGTTTTGCAGGCCAGGTATTCCGCAAGGGAGGCATGCTCGCCGGGGCCGATATGGTCAGGCGAGAAGTTGGTCATAACTGCAGCGGAAAAAACGCAACGTGCGACCCGTTTCATTTTAACCGCTTGGGAGGATACTTCCAAACACAGGACGGAAATGCCGGCATCAACCATATCGCGCATGGTTTTCTGCAGCGTCAAACTGTCCGGCGTTGTGTTGGCAGTTTCCGTGAAAACGTCATTGTAACGGATGCCGCAGGTGCCGATATAACCGCACGGAATGCCGTTTGCACACAATACGTGCTGCGCCATAACGGCCGTTGTCGTTTTTCCTTTGGTGCC
This sequence comes from Clostridiales bacterium UBA1770, assembly GCA_002315325.1. GTDB lineage: Bacteria > Bacillota > Clostridia > Oscillospirales > CAG-272 > UBA1770. The sequence goes on along the minus strand of DCGU01000020.1, from coordinate 34,921 downwards.
CGTGACGGCAATGACGCGCAGTTTTTGGGACGGATGCCCGTAAAAAATGTCAGCAGCCGCAGCCAATGCTTCTGTCGTGTCGGGGACAATGGTAACCAGAGCATCCGGCGGCAGGTCAAGGGAGTGTTCGGCGCAAAAGAGCCGGCATCCCGCCGCATACGCTGCAGCAGCGAATGCGTGGCCGTCAACCGTGGCGCCGCGCAGACAAAAGAACAAACATCCGGGGCGGCAGAGGCGCGAATCGGTGCACAGATCCAATACTTCTGCCGTTTGCGGCAGCGCTGGATTGGATAATACGTCAGAAAGAAGCGTAAGGCGGCACCTCCTTTACCCACTGCAGCATTTTGGGCGGGAACCCGATCGGTTCTTTACCGCAGGTAAAAATGGTACGGCAGGCCAATACTTCCATGGCGTCCACAAACCTGTCGGGATGCGTCACGGGAATGGTCGATAACTCGGTGCAGCCGACGATGATGGTTTCACAACCGGCCTCCAGCATAGCAGTGCACAGCGACTCATAGGCGGCAGTATCCGGTGTCTGTCCCGCTTTTACCTGATCATAAATGATATGCATCAGCAAGGCCTGTCCGGCATTGTCTGGAACCACGCAGGATAATCCCATATCACTGCAAATATTTTGATATCCGCCGGCGCTCGCTGTGCCGACAGTGGCAAACAAACCCGCTTTTTTGACGCCGCAATAGCGCAGATAACTGACGGTTTCGCCCAGAATGTGCATAATCGGCACAGCCACGCGGGCGTGAACGGCATTATAGAAATAATGAGCTGTGTTACAGGGCATTGCCAGCATGGTTGCACCGTAGTCAACCAACTTGCGGGCATCTTTCAAAATGACCTCCAGGGGGTTCTCCTTGGATTGGCCCAGGATAAAAGCCGTTCGGTCCGGTGTGGTCGCGTGGCTGGACAGAATGACGTCAATGTGGTCGTTATCGCACGCCGCTCTCGTATGGCGCGTCAGCATATCGTAAAAACAAACCGTGGAAGCAGGGCCCAGTCCGCCGATGACACCCAGTACCGTATCTTTTTTCTTTGCCATGGCTGAATCCCCGCTTTCTTTAACACGTAAAATATCTATAGTTAATAGTATAATGCAAATTGCGGAAAAAGCAACATTTTTTTGCATTTTGGGCAGAATATTGACAGGGCACAGCGGCAGCCATTGACAGAAAGACGGGTTTGCGATAATATATACGTATTATCATTAAAATCGTATGGAGCCCAATAGTATGAAGCCGGAATTCATTACCAAAACGTTTTCCCATATGCCCGTGCTGCAAACGGAGCGTTTGATTTTACGCCGCATGTCGGTCGCGGACGCGGAAGATATGTTTGCTTATGCACAAATGCCGCAGGTGTCGCAATATTTAACCTGGTCACCGCATGCGGACGTTTGCTTTACTTATAATTATTTGCGCCGTGTCGAGGCCCAATACCATCGCGGTGAATTCTACGATTGGGCTGTGGTGGACTGCCTTGACGGCCGTATGATCGGCACCTGCGGGTTTACCTCATTCCGTGCTGCATCCGACGTCGGGGAGGTCGGCTACGTGCTGCATCCCGCCTATTGGGGCCGGGGATATGCGACGGAGGCGGTGCGCACCGTGTTGGCATTCGGCTTTGAAAAGTTGGGACTGCACCGCATCGAAGCTCGATTTCTCGAGGGCAATCATGCCTCCCGCCGCGTCATGGAAAAGGTCGGTATGCAGTTTGAGGGCTGGCAGCGTGAAGCCATTCTCATCAAAGGGACGTATTGTACGCTCGGCATATGCGCCTTGCTGCGGCAGGAATACGAAAACTTTTTCAGGTAACACCAATATGAAAACAGGGCGGCACCCGCAACGGTGTCGCCCTGTTTTGCTGATTTGATGCGTTTATAATACGAGGGATAATACCAACAGATTTGCCAAAAGCGCCGGTAAGGATACTGCCGCACCGTATTTCATGAAGTCCAAATAGCCGAATTTCACGTTGTGCTTTTTCAGCAGGGACATCCACATGATACCGGCAAGTGCGCCGATCGGCGTCAAATAAGCGCCGAGATTGGAACCGACGACAGTGGCGTAAACGGCAGGCAGGAGCGCCTCGCTTCCCGCAGCGGCCAGGGGGTGAATGACGGGACAGAACAAAACGCTCATGGGAATATTGTTGATGAGATTCGCAGCGAAGAAGGAGCAAATACCGTACTTGAAAATAGGTTGGGATTCGCCCAGCAAACCGTTGATTTTATCCGTCAAGCCGTTTTGCGTAACCGCCAAAATGATGACGAACATGGACAGAACAAAAGGAATCAGCGGCCAGGGCGCGCGCTTTAACGTCCGACCGAGTTCGGTCGGTTTCTTTTTCCCGGTTACCGAAAGAATACCTACCAACAGGAACAACAGAAGGGCGGAAAATAAAGAAACAATCCACATCGGTACGTCAAAGTAGGGACCTACGGCCAAAACAACCGTACAAATCGATAAGATGGAAATGCCGACGCCGAGGAACGCTTTGTTTTCAATCACAACGGTTTCCGTCTCGCTTTGAATCGGTGCCTGCAGTTCACGACGGAACAACAGCCACAGAACGAGGAATGCGACAGCAGAAGATGCCAACGTCGGTAACAGCATGACGGCGGCGTAATCAACGAAGCCGATATTATAAGACGTCGCGATGTAAATGTTCGTGGGGTTGCCGATAATCAACGTCATACTCATCGTGTTTGCAGCAATGAATTCGGCCACGAGATACGGGCGCGGATTGATATGCGCATTTTTGGCGAAATAGCAAATGAAGGGCGTAAACGTCAGGACAATGATATCGTTGGACGTGAAGACGGTTAACACGGAAACCGTCACGTACAGAATAACGAGCAGCTTCATTTGGCTGTTGCCGGCGTAGGAAAGCGTTTTGTTGGCAAGATACCGGAAAAAGCCGACCTCATCCAAAAAGATGGACAGAATCGTCATGGAAATGAATAATACCAAAATCTTGAGAGGATTGATGGAGGATGCGGACAGCAAGGCGTCGCCCAGCGCCCCCACGTCCACCTGACCCGACGCCAGCATAACAGTCGCACCGACCAAGACAACGGGCCAATAGGAATCAAGCGTGACCCGACCGATTCGTATTTGCGGTTTGAACAATACCGCCAATATCATGCATATGCAGGTCAGGGCGGCAATGATTACGGAAACAAGCATAGAATTCAGCCTTTCCTTTTATATAAAAATCGGTTGTATTATATCACATTGCACTTCATTTGTATAGTGGAAAAATAAAATGGGCGGCACCTTTCGGTACCGCCCGGATTTACGGATTACATATCAATCAAATTACCGTTCTTCAGATTTGTTTTTATTACCGCCCAGCATGATGTTGGTCAGAATGCCGAGGATCAAAGCGCAGGCAATGGAGGTGATGGTGATCTTACCGAAGGCAACAACCAAACCGCCGATACCGGCAATCAGGATGACGGATACAACGAACAGGTTGCGGTTGTCTTCCAGGTCAACCTTCTGAATCATCTTCAAACCGGATACGGCGATGAAACCGTACAGGGCCATGCACACACCGCCCATGACGCAGTTCGGAATGGTAGCCAGCAGCGTGGTGAAGGGTGCTACGAAAGCAGCAACGATAGCCAGAATAGCCGTTGTGAAAATGGTGACAACGGATGCGTTACCGGAAATGGCGACACAACCGACGGATTCACCGTAGGTGGTGTTGGGGCAGCCGCCGAAGAAAGCACCGGCGATGGAACCGACACCGTCACCCAACAGGGTTCTGTGCAGACCGGGATCTTCCAACAGGTCCTTCTCAATGATGGAGGACAGGTTCTTGTGGTCGGCAATGTGCTCGGCGAATACTACGAAGGCAACGGGAACGTAAGCAACCAGTACGGTGATGACGTAATCAGCCGTTACTTCTTTGAAGCCCTTGAAGGCCTGTACGAAGGTGAAGTCGGGAACCCACTGCATATTTTGGAAAGCGGAGAAATCGATTACTTTCAATGCGTCAACGTCGGCAGCTGCACCGATTACAGTGAAGATGGCAGCCAGAACGTAGCCGGCAAGAATACCCATAATGAAGGGAATCATCTTCAGCATTTTCTTGCCGAAGACGGAGCAGAGCATGGTAACAGCCAGGGTAACCAAACCGCAAAGCAGGCAGATATAAGGATTGGCAGTAGCAACTTTGGCTGCCTTCAGGTCGCCGACGGCGTTGCCTGCCAGGGACAAACCGATAATGGCAACGGTCGGACCGATAACAACGGCGGGCATCAGTTTTGCAATCCACTTAACACCGGCGAACTTAACGATCAGGGCAATGATAACGTATACGAGACCTGCGCCGATGGCACCGATCAACAGACCGGAGTAACCGGCTGCGGTAGAAGCAGCACCGGCAAAAGCGGCACCCATGGAACCGAGGAATGCGAAAGAAGAACCGAGGAACACGGGGCTCTTAAATTTGGTGAACAGCAGGTATACCAGGGTACCGACACCGGCACCGAACAGGGCGGCGGACTGGGACATACCGTTTCCGATGATGGAGGGAACGGCGATGGTTGCAGCCAGAATGGCCAGCAACTGCTGCAGAGCGAATACCAGGACTTTGCCGAACGAGGGCTTATCCTGAACGTTGTACGTGAGCTTCATAGTGAAGTTCCTCCTTGTTTTTTCGGCACTGTTTTGTTTCCTGCCGGAACGTGTCATTTGTTTTTTTATCGTCAGCATAAAAAAACGACACCGCTGCTTTCGGAAAAGCAAAACATACGGTGACGTGTCAATCCATGCGTTTATATTCGGTAACTTTGTCGCAAGGTAACGCATCTGCCGTTAGTGTGCTTCATTGTTGGCTGTATTATACCACAGGGCAGCGGTGAATGTAAATAGTTTTTTTGCACAAAAAAGGAAAAAAGACAAAAAGTTTTTTTGCAAGTTTGCCCGCCGCACGTCGGCCGGTCCTTCTTTACCATGCGTAAAATCTTGACTTTTAAACGCTTGTCTATTATAATAATACTGCGAAAATATGGGTTGAATTCCGCACGGAAAGGCAGCTTAAACCATGAATAATGATATATTGAAGGAAATGGAAAATCGAATGGGGTCTTTTTCCCGCGGACAGCGGCAAATTGCCAACTTCATTCACGATAACTATGATAAGGCCGCGTATATGACGGCGGCAAAGCTCGGCAGTGTCGTCCGCGTTTCCGAATCCACCGTTGTGCGGTTTGCCAACGAAATGGGATTCGACGGATATCCCGAGTTCCAACTGGCCCTGCGGGAACTGATTCGAAACCGCTTAACTTCCTTCCAAAGAATTGAAGTTACCAATTCCTTAATCGGTGACGGGGACGTGTTGGATAAAGTGCTCGAAGCGGATGCCGATAACATTCGGCGCACGATGGAAGAAATTGACCGTGAAGCGTTTGACCGCGCCATTGATAAAATTGCCGGTGCGAAAACGATTTATATCATCGGTGTCCGTTCTTCCGCCACGCTTGCCGGTTTTTTGAATTACAGTTTGCGTATGATGTTTGATAACGTCAAACTTGTACAGACGACGTCGGGCAGCGAACTGTTCGAACAAATTATGCAGATCGGCCCGCAGGACGTGATGATTGCCGTCAGCTTCCCGCGCTATTCCAAACGAATCGTCAATGCCGTTACGTTCGCCCGCAACGCCGGTGCCGAGGTTGTCGCACTGACTTCCGGCACCATGTCTCCGATTGCGCCTTACGCAACGGAACTTTTGCTGGCGCGCAGCGATATGGCATCGTTTGCCGATTCTCTGGTGGCACCCATGAGTATATTGAACGCCATGGTTGTGGCGCTGTCGCGTAAAAACCAAGAGCTTGTGACCGAAAGATTGCGCAAGCTTGAAAAGATTTGGGACGAATACGATGTCTACGATAAAAGTCAGGGATGACGCCCCGACGGTCGTTGTGGTCGGCGGCGGTGCGGCGGGGTTGACCTGCGCCGTGTTTGCCGCTGCGTGCGACGTACGGGTGATTCTGTTTGAAAAAAATGAAAAGTTGGGCCGAAAACTGCGGATTACCGGCAAGGGGCGCTGCAACGTTACCAATAACTGTACCGTTCCCGAATTGATGAACAATATCCCCACGAACCCGCGTTTTTTATACAGTGCCTTTAATCGGTTTTCTCCGGCCGACACGATGGCTTTTTTTGAAAGTATCGGTGTGCCGCTTAAAACCGAACGGGGGCGCCGCGTTTTCCCCGTGTCCGATAAAGCGGCCGACGTCGTTGCGGCGTTGGCAGACGAATGTCACAGAAAAGGTGTGGAAGTACGGCACGAGAACGTCAAATCTCTTGTGATAGAAGACGGTGCGGTGCGCGGCGTCGTAACCGATGCGGGTGAAACGTCGGCCGACGCCGTTGTCGTTTGTACGGGCGGGTTGTCGTATCCCCTAACCGGTTCCACCGGTGACGGGTACCGTTTTGCGCAGCAGGCAGGGCATTCCGTTACGCCGGCGTCACCGTCCCTGGTGCCCCTGACGGCAGCGGGGCATATTTGCGACGCCATGCAGGGGTTGTCGCTCAAAAACGTTGCACTGCAGATTCGCCGTCAATCCGATGACGCGCTTGTGTATGAGGATTTCGGTGAAATGATGTTTACGCATTTCGGTATGACGGGCCCTATGATTTTGTCCGGCTCTGCACACCTGCAAAAAAATGAAAAATATCGGGCGCTGATAGATTTTAAGCCTGCCCTGGATCTTGAAACGCTTGACAAACGTATCCTGTCGGACTTTACCGCGTATTCCACGCGGGACTTAATCAATGCGCTTGACGATTTGCTGCCGCAAAAGGCCAGAGCAGTGATTGTGTCCCTGTCCGGTGTCGATCCGCACAAAAAAGTGAATGCCGTTACCCAAAAGGAGCGTGCCGCTTTGCTTTCCGTCATCAAAGGGATGCCGATTACCATCACCGGTATGCGGCCGATTGACGAGGCGATTATCACGCGCGGCGGCGTAAATATAAAGGAAATAAATCCGCGCACCATGCAGTCAAAGCTGTGCGATGGTTTGTTTTTTGCCGGTGAAGTAATGGACGTGGATGCCTATACCGGCGGCTATAATTTGCAGATAGCGTTCGCCACGGCGGTCTGTGCCGCAGAAGGCGCAGCTGTCTCGGCACAGGAAAGGAAGAATGCCGGTTTATGAAAACACAGCATTTTACAATTGCGATTGACGGTCCCAGCGGTGCGGGGAAGAGTACCGTTGCCAAAATTCTTGCCGCAAAACTGAATATTTTATACGTGGATACCGGCGCACTCTACCGTACGATCGGACTGTACGTATTCCGTGCCGGCGTCGACCCCAAAGATGCCGATGCCGTAGTCGCCCTGCTGCCGTCCATCCAAATTGAGGTGACGTATCAAAACGGCAAACAGGTTGTCTATCTCAATGGGGAAAATCCCGGGGAAGAAATCAGAAGACCGGAGATTTCCATGTATGCGTCGGCTGTGTCCGCCATTCCTGCCGTTCGCACTTTCCTTTTGGAAACGCAGCAAAAAACGGCGCGCGAAAACTCCGTTATTATGGACGGCCGCGATATCGGTACTGTCATTTTGCCGAACGCCGATCTGAAGGTGTTCCTCGTCGCCGACGATACCGTCAGGGCGCAAAGACGTTTGGACGAACTCAAGACAAAGGGCATTGAAACGACGCTCGACGAAGTGTTGACCGATATGCAGACGCGGGACGCCAACGATCGGAACCGTGCCGTCGCACCGGCAGTGCAGGCGCCGGATGCCGTTCTTTTAAATAATTCTTCTTTGACAATCGAGGGAACAGCAGACGCCATCATTGCCTTGATGAAAAAGAAAAAAATAAAATTCGCGTTAAATGCCCCTAAAAAAAAGAATTTCAGCCGCCTTTTTAATTTTGTCTACGTTACGCTGCACGGTATCGTTCGGTTCCTGCACCGCATCAAAGTGAAGGGGAGTGAAAACGAACCCAAACCGGAACAGGGGCCCTACCTGTTGGTCAGCAATCATCTTTCCTGGCGCGATCCCATTTTGCTGTGTGCCGCGATTGCGTGGCAGCAGCCGCATTTTATGGCCAAAAAGGAATTGTTTGCCATCCCCGGACTGGCCGCTTTGATTCGTTCCCTCGGTGCCTATCCGGTGAACCGCGGCGGTGCCGACGTCGGTGCTGTCAAAAACACCATTGCCATGCTGCAGGGCGGTACCTGTGTCGGTATGTTCCCGCAGGGACACCGCTACCCGGGCGTTCACCCGTCAACAACGCCCATCAAGAACGGCGTCGGCCTGGTGGCATATCGTGCCGGCGTGCAGATCTTACCGGCAGCAATCGTGATGAAAAATCACAAGTCTCGTTTCCTGTGTCGCAAGACCGTCGTTTTCGGGAAGCCGATTTCCCATGAAGAACTCATGGCGCACGGCGGCGCAGAGAAAGACTATTTAAAGATGACGCAATACGTTTTCGACGCTGTCTGCGCTCTGCAGGATGAAAATCATGGCTAAACAGACGTTCCAAACGGCACCGGAGGTTATCGTTGCTTCGCAGGCCGGTTTTTGTCCTGGCGTCAAGCGCGCGGTCAATGCATTGGAAGAACGGTTGGCCGATAAGGCGGAAAACGCGCGTATCTTTACGCTTGGCCCGTTGATTCACAATCCTGATTTTGTCCGTGAAACCGAGGCGCGCGGTGCCGCCGTTGCGGAATCAAACAATCTCCCGGAACTGTTGTCAACGATTGATGCCGAACACCCGATGGTGATTATTACACGCGCACACGGTGTCCCGCGTGCAACGGCTGCGTTGTTGAAAAAAGCGGCAGCTGATACGCCGTTTCTGACGGTTGTGGATTGTACCTGTCCGTACGTTGCCAAAATACACGACGTCGTTGCGCAATACGACGACGGTGCGCACGTCTTGTTTTTACTGGGAACGGCGGGGCATCCGGAAGTGGAGGGCATTGTCAGCCGTTTTGACGGTCCCCATTTTATTTTTTCCAACGCGCAAACGTTGGAAGCCGTTTTGGCGGAAAAAAATGGGAGTGAATGGGCTGAAATGCAGCCGATTTTGGCAGCACAGACGACTTCCAATACCGAAGAATGGAAAAAATCACAGGAAATTCTCAAAAAACTATATACAAATCCTTTAATATTTGATACAATATGTAGTGTGACTGAAAAAAGACAGGCCGAAGCGGCTGCCCTCTCGCGTCAATGCGACGGTATGCTGGTGATCGGCGGGCGGAACAGTTCCAATACGGCAAAGCTGTTTTCGATATGTCGCGCTGGATGCCCCGATACCTTGTGGATCGAGAATGCGTCCGAATTGCCGTTTAATTTTAAAGCAACCCATCGAAAGGTGGGCATTGTTGCCGGAGCATCCACGCCCGGTGACAAAATACAGGAGGTAGTGAAAACCATGGATCAGGAAAATTTCAGTGAAATGCTGGATGGGATGTGCCCCAGTTTAAATACAGGAGATGTCGTTACCGGTATCGTTGAGTACGTGACCGACGGTGAGCTGCAGCTCGACCTTGGCATGGGCGTAACCGGCTATATCAAAGCTGACCAAGTCAGCGACGACCCTTCCGTTAAACTGCCCGAGCAATTCAAACGCGGTGACAAAGTTGAGGCTTTCGTTATTCGTGTCAGCGACGTGGAAGGCGTTGCAGAACTCTCTAAAAAACGTGCAGATGCAGACCGCGAGTGGAAAAACGTTCTGGCTGCCGTTGATTCCCACGAAGTTCTCGAGGGTAAGGTTGTCGACGTAAACAAGGGCGGTGTCGTTGTTGCCGTTGCTGCCAACCAGGTATTCGTTCCCGCTTCTCAGACCGGTGTTCCGAAGGACGGCGATCTGAACGCATTGAAGGGCGAAACCGTTAAACTTGAAATCATCGAAGTGCGCGACCGCAAAAAGGTTGTCGGTTCCATCAGCCGTGTGCAGAAGGAAATCCGCAAACAGGCCGAGAGCGCTTTCTGGGATACCATTGAAGAAGGTAAGGTTTATACCGGCCCCGTAAAGAGCATGACTTCCTACGGTGCATTCATTGATTTGGGCGGCGTTGACGGTATGGTTCATATGACCGAACTGTCTTGGAAGCGCATCAAATCTCCCGCCGACGTTTTGAAGATCGGTCAGGAAATTACCGTTTTCGTGAAGTCTTTCGACAGAGAAGCCAGAAGAATCTCCCTGGGTTATAAGACCGAGGCAGATAACCCCTGGAATATCTTCACCAGTCAGTATGCAGTCGGTGACGTTGCAAACGTTACCATCGTAAACCTGATGCCCTTCGGTGCTTTCGCTGAAATCGTTGACGGCGTTGACGGTTTGATTCACATTTCTCAAATTGCGAACACCCGTATCGCTAATCCCGCAGACGTTCTGCAGGTTGGCCAGCAGGTTGACGTTCGCATTATCGAAATCGATAATGAGAAGCAGAAGGTCGGTCTGTCCATCCGCGCTTTGATGGAAGAGGAACAGCCCGTAGAAGAAGCTCCTGCCGAAGAACAGGCTTAAAATGCAATAATCGGTGCCGAACGGCACGAATAGGGGCACTTGTTTCAATAGCAGGTGCCCCTTGTTTTATGAATGACGCTGCCGATAGGTCGGCACAAATTGAAAAGGAGAAGTCTATGGTTGCTCTGCACCGCACGATTCCCGCAAAACTGACGGAACGTATCCTCCAAATCGGGGAGGGCGTTTTTCTGCGCGGGTTTGTGGATTGGATGTTTGATAAACTGAATAAAGAGCAGGGCGGTGACTTCGGTGTTGTTGTCGTTCAACCGCGTGCCGGCGGGCACTGTGCCGAACTGCAGGAACAGGACGGTCTGTTCACGCTGTGTATGCACGGCAACGATGCAGGACAGGCTCGTGAAGAAACGGTGGTTGTGGAAAGCATCGTCCGAACCGTGAATCCTTACGTGCAGGATAATTGGATGGAGACCGTTGTGCACAATCCCGCGCTGCGTTTTATCGTTTCCAATACGACGGAGGCCGGTATTGAATACGTCAAGGGGCAGGAAACGTTTCCGTCCCGTATGGCGCGCTTGCTGCAGGCGCGTTTTGAAGCCGGAATGCCGGGATTCGACTTTCTCCCGTGCGAATTAATCGACAATAACGCCGCCGCATTGCGCAGCTGTATTTTGCAATATGCCGCGGATTTTGCGTTTTCCCCCGCATGTGTGCATTGGATTGAAACGCAAAACGTATTTCACAATACCCTGGTTGACCGTATCGTTACCGGGTTCCCGAAAGACAGTGCCGAAGCCGAGTGGCAAAAGCTCGGGTACGTTGACAACTGTTTGGATACCTGCGAATGGTTCCATTTGTGGGTGATTGAAGGGGACGAGACACTGGCACGTGCATTGCCGTTTGCCGAAGCAGGATTAAACGTGAAGTTCGTGCCCGACGTAACCCCGTACAAAACGCGCAAAGTGCGCATTTTAAACGGTGCGCATACCGCATTCGTTCCGGCCGCACTGCTGTGCGGTTATGAAACCGTGTACCAAGCCATGCACGATGACGTGATTCGTCCCTGGCTTATGCACACGCTTGAAGATGAAATTATTCCGACAATGACGCTGCCGCGTGCCGAATTGCAGGCATTCGCACAGGACGTTATTTGCCGTTTCGATAACCCCTATATTGCCCATCGCCTGTCGGCTATTTGTATGAACAGTATCTCCAAATGGCGGGCGCGTATTTTACCGACGCTTGCGGATGCATACGCCGCCTGCGGTACTTTGCCGCCGCACTTGACCTTTTCACTGGCTGCGTTGATTCAATTGTATCGGGGCGGGTTCAGTGACGACACGCCGGCGGCCGTAGAGAAAATGAAAAATCTGCCGCTTGCCGATTTGCTTGCAGATGCGGATTTGTGGGGGCGCGATCTCTCGTTCATGAAAAAAGACGTTGAAGCCTTTTTGTATGCCATGGAAACGTACGGCGTGCGCAGCAGTATGGCACAAATGAACGGAGGCGAACGCGGATGAAGACGGTTCAAATTCATCCCTGTGATAACGTGGCTGTACAAACCGACGGCCCGCACGCAGGACATAAAATCGCCCTTTGCGATATGGATATCGGTTGTCCCGTTATCAAGTACGGGAATCCCATCGGCGTCGCTTCGCAACCGATTGCCGCAGGGCAGGCCGTTCATACGGAAAATTTAAAAACAGCACTGTCCGGCACGCAAAAATATGAATATTCTCCTTCTTTTTCGGATTTGCCGCGGTTGCCTGCAGATACTTTTCCCGGCTACGTTCGTGCCGACGGGCAGGTGGGAATCCGTAATGAAATTTGGATTATCCCGACGGTTGGCTGCATCAACGGCTTGGCCGCAAAACTGGCCGAGGCGGCGCGCGGGGCGTTGTGGGCGGAAACCTATGCGTTTCCGCATCCTTACGGCTGCTCGCAATTGGGGGATGATTTGACGCACACACGCAGACTCATCGCTTCGCTTGCGCACAATCCCAATGCCGGCGGTGTGCTGTTGTTGGGACTCGGCTGCGAAAATAACGTGATGAGCGCCCAGGTCGCTGCACTCGGGGAGTATGACCCGGCGCGCATCCGCTTTTTGTCGGCACAGGACGTGCCGGATGAAAAGGCTGCCGCCATGGCAATATTGGCTGAATTGGCAGCGCTGCTGGCAAAGGATAAACGAGAGCCGGTATCAACCGCCGCCCTGCGGATTGGGCTGAAATGCGGCGGTTCGGACGGCTTTTCCGGTATTACGGCCAACCCGCTTATCGGCCGCATCACGGACAGAGTGATTGCGCAGGGCGGCGCCGCCGTGTTGACCGAGGTACCCGAGATGTTCGGTGCCGAGCATCTGTTGATGAATCGATGCCGTACGCGGCAGGTTTTCGACAGCCTTTGTCAAATGATTAACGACTTCAAAAATTATTTCTCGGCGGCGGGGCAGCCCGTTTATGAAAACCCATCGCCGGGCAATCACGCTGGCGGTATTACAACGCTGGAGGAAAAATCACTCGGTTGTACCCAAAAAAGCGGCAGTGCACCCGTCGATGCCGTACTGGAATACGGGGAACGTGTCACCAAAGCGGGACTTTCGCTCCTTTGCGCCCCCGGCAACGATATGGTATCCTCAACGGCTTTGGCGGCTGCCGGATGTCAAATCATTTTGTTCTCCACGGGGCGCGGTACGCCCTTCGGTACCTGTGTGCCCACGGTCAAAATCGCGACCAATGCGGCACTGTATGAAATGAAACCGGGGTGGATTGATTTCAATGCTGCAGACGGGGTGTCTGCAGAAGGAACAGACGACCTTTGGCAGCTGATTTTACGTGTGGCAGGCGGTCAGTCTGCCTGTAATGAAAAGAACGGATACCGTGATATCGCCGTCTTCAAAAACGGCGTGACGTTGTAACGGTACGTTTTCGGAAAGGATTAAATATGGATACTCTTGTAACGATGTCTTTCCCGGGGCTTGGAATCGGGGAATTTACCGTCAATAAGGTGGCGTTCAGCCTCTTCGGCCGTGACGTACGCTGGTACGGGATCGTCATCACGCTCGGCATGTTGTTTGCCGTCTTTTATGCACTGTATCGGTGTAAAATGGACGGCTTTACCCTGGACGACGTGGTTGACTTGGCACTGTGCGTCATTGTGCCCGGTGTCCTGGGCGCACGCATTTATTACGTGCTCAACACGCTGGGGCAGGGAAAATACCAATCGTTTTACGACGTCATCGCCATATGGAACGGCGGCCTGGCCATCTACGGCGGCATTATCGGCGGTGCGATAGGACTTATCATTTGCTGTTTGGTCAAAAAGAAAAATCCGCTTGCCGCGTTCGATTTTGCCGCGCCCGGCTGTATGGTTGCGCAGGCTATGGGACGTTGGGGCAATTTCTTCAACGGCGAAGCCTACGGCGGCTTGGTGAGTGAAGACAGTTTTCTGTATTATTTCCGTATGGGGCTTTCCCCCAACGATTTCACGGGCAGTATTATGGCGTACGTGCACCCCACGTTCCTGTACGAGTCCCTGTGGAATTTGCTCGGCTTTATTTGGATTAACGCCACGTATAAACGTCGTAAATTCCGCGGCCAGATTTTCTTCAGTTATCTTGCCTGGTACGGGTTCGGCCGTTTTTGGATTGAACAACTCCGTACGGACAGTTTGTATCTCGGCAATACCAATATCCGCATTTCCCAGTGGGTCGGTTTCCTATGCTTCTTCGGTGCTTTGATCGTACTGATTGCCGGCTTTATCAAGAGCGGAAAGAAAAAGAATGAGCCGACGGAACCGGTTGATGATACGCGTGCAGCGGCTGAACAGGCAATAACCTCCCGGGAAGATGACGTAATGTCACGCGTCGCCGACACCGAACAAGCATCTGCAGACGTGGCCGCTGCAGAAGCAGCAACCGTCAATGAAGCAGAAAGCGTTGAAACGACAAATGAAGTCGGCGCAGCTGATGCAGCCGAAGCGGCGCTCCCCGCAACTGACGCGGAAGAACTGCTGACAAACGAAACCGTTGAAACCGTCAATGCGGCCCCCGACGAAACGGCAGAAACCGTTTCCGACGTTGCCGAACAGGCACCGTCAGACGTTCTTGAAACGGCGGAAACGGTTGAATCGACAGAAACCGCGGATACGACGGCGCCGATTGAAACCATTGAGACCGTTGAACCTGTTGAAACTGTTGAACCCGAAAAGACCGAAGCGGATGAGGCGGAAGAAATCCCTGAAATTGATGCCGCTGCCGTTATCACGCGCAGACCTGCAGCAACCATTAGACAAAAGGCTGCCGATACCGCTGAAACGGACGAATATGACGATGCTTCGGAGGGTGACGGTGCCACGGCAGAGGAATTAACGTCTGCCATTCAGCGCTTTATGTTTGATGACGACGATGCGTCCGAAACGGATAAAAAATAACGGAATTTGATATCATATCGTAAGGAGTACGACGATGGCACAATTAATCAACGGAAAACAGATTTCCGCCGATATGCGCGCGGAAATGGCGGAAGAATGCCGCAAACTTCAGGCAGAGAAGGGAATCACCCCCGGTCTTGCCGTCATTATCGTCGGTGAGGACCCCGCCTCACAGGTCTACGTTCGCAATAAGAAAAAGGCGTGCGAAGAAATCGGTTTCTATTCGGAAACCTACGAACTCCCCGCCGAAACCTCGCAAAAACAGCTGGAAGGTTTGGTGGATGAACTGAATGCCAACCCTAAAATCCACGGTATCTTGGTGCAGCTGCCCCTGCCGGCGCATTTGGACAGTAATGCGATTTTGCTGCATATTGACCCCAAAAAGGACGTCGATGCGTTCCATCCGACCAACGTCGGCCATATTATGATCGGTGATTACACGTTTTTGCCCTGCACGCCCGCCGGTGTGATGGAACTGCTGAAACGCAGCGGCGTATCCGTTTCCGGCAAGAATTGTGTGGTGGTGGGACGGTCCAATATTGTCGGCAAACCCCAGGCAATGCTGCTGCTGCAGGCCAACGGTACCGTAACGATTGCACACAGCAAAACGCCGGATCTCGGTGCCGTGACGCGTACGGCAGACGTCCTCGTTGTGGCGGTCGGCCGTGCCGGCATGATCA
Organism: Clostridiales bacterium UBA1770; assembly: GCA_002315325.1. GTDB lineage: Bacteria > Bacillota > Clostridia > Oscillospirales > CAG-272 > UBA1770. The sequence continues at coordinate 19,333 of DCGU01000020.1, read as the reverse complement.
CCGGGGATATGGTGAAGGAAGGCGCCGTTGTCATTGACGTCGGTATGAACCGCAACGCCGAGGGTAAATTGTGCGGTGACGTGGATTTTGCCTCGGTGGAACCCAAGGTCTCCTTTATCACGCCCGTTCCCGGCGGTGTAGGGCCCATGACCATTACGATGCTGATGCGCAATACGCTGACGGCAGCCGAACGCTACGGCAAAAACTGATTTTGATTTGAAAACAGCACGATAAATAAGGAGAGGAAATCGATATGAAATGTCCGTTTTGCGGCACACCCGAAAGCCGCGTTATTGATTCCCGTCCCGTGGAAGGCGGCAACAGTATTCGCCGCCGCCGTGAATGCATCGCTTGCCAGCGGCGCTTCAATACCTATGAAATCGTTGAAACCGTGCAGCCCATCGTTGTCAAAAAGAACGGCACGAAGGAGATTTTCGACCGCCAGAAATTGTTATCCGGTGTCTTAAAGGCAACGCAAAAGCGGCCCGTCGATGCCGAGGAGCTGGTGACCGAAATTGAAAACGAAATCCAAAACAGTATGCGTACCGAAATCACCAGCGGCGAACTCGGTGAGATGGTGATGGAAAAACTGCGTGAGCGGGATGAGGTTTCCTACGTTCGGTTTGCGTCGGTTTATCGTGAATTTAAAGACGTGGAAACTTTCCTGTCCGCTTTGCATACGCTGCAGAAAAAGCCAACGTCGGCCAAAACGAAAAAATCCAAAAAGGCAACAACAGGAGATAAATTATGAAAGAAATCGGTGCTTATTTCGGCAGTAAAGAGGGAATTGATTACGCCTACAGCGACGAAATTCAGGCAAAATTGGCCAATGAATTGGATATGCTGCCCACGTATTATCCCAAGGAATACGTACTGGCGCCCGATACAGACCGCAGCGCTTTGAAGAACGTCAATTATATTTTTTCCACCTGGGGTATGGCGGAATTATCTGAGGAGCAGGTGCGGGAATGGCTGCCCAACTTAAAGGCAATCTTTTACGCCGCCGGTACCGTGCAGTATTTTGCCCGTCCGTTTATGCATAACGGCGTGCAGATTATCTCTGCCTGGGGGGCAAACGCCGTTCCCGTGGCCGAAACGACAATTTCCGAAATCATTTTGGCCAATAAGGGCTTCTTCCAAACCATGCACGTTACGGGCGACACCTGGGTTGAGCACGATTTCGGCAAGCCCTATCCCGGCACGTTTGATAACGAAGTCGGTATCATCGGCGCCGGCATGATCGGTAAAATGGTCATCCAACTGCTCAAAAATTTCCGCGTGAAGGTTCTGGTATTCGACCCGTTCCTCTCGGATGAAAAAGCAGCGGAACTCGGTGTGGAAAAAGTCGAACAGCTGCCGGAGCTCTTCCGCCGCTGTAACGTCATTTCCAACCACTTGGCCAATAATCCCCAAACCGTCGGCATGATTGATAAAAAGTGCTTCTCTCAAATGGGAGAGCGTGCCGTCTTTATCAACACCGGCCGCGGTGCGCAGGTTGTGGAAGCCGACCTGATTGCCGCCATGAAGGAAAAACCGACCCGTGCCGCCGTTTTGGACGTTACCTGGCCGGAACCGCCTGCTGCAGGCAGCGAACTCTATACCCTGAAAAACGTCATTTTGACGCCGCATATGGCCGGGTCCATCGGGTATGAAGTGCATCGTATGGGTGAGTATATTTATGATGAATTTGAATCTTTTATCGCCGGAAAACCGTTAAAATACGGCGTGACCGAGAAAATGCTGGAAACCATGGCATAAAGAAAGCCGCGGATGAAAATCCGCGGCTTTCTTTATGTCAATCGGGAACGTTTACTGTTTTCCAATCATTTTAATGATGTTGTCGTACGTCAGTCCATAGCGCTGCGCAATGTCACGGGCGTAGCTCTTGCCGTCCGGTATGGCACGCAGAATCTTAAAGGAACGTCTGCCTTCTTCCTCGATACCGGCAACCAAAGTGTCAATACGAACACCGCCTGCCGCAACCGATTGGGCATTGAGTTCATCAATCTTGGCAGCCAGCTCGTGCAGATGCGTGGAGAACAGGCAGCGGCAGCCGACGCGGGCCAGTCCTGCCAGTACTTCGGATGCAATGTACGCAGCTTCGAAGGAACCGGTGGAGGACAGTGATTCATCCAAAAGCACCAAGCTTGCAGGGGTGATATTTTGGAAGATTTCGGACAAACGCGCGCACTCTTCGCCCAGGCGCCCCTTGTCGATGGTATCGTCGGCACCGGTGGGGAAGTGTGTGAAAATGGCGTCTGCCGGGCTGATGGTCAAGTGCTCGGCCGGTACAAACATACCCAGCTGCAGCATGACCTGGCACAAACCGATGGCGCAGGTAATAACCGATTTACCGCCGCGGTTGGGACCTGTCAGCACGTAAATGCCGGCATTCTCATCAAAATTGACGTCGTTGCCCACGATGTCGCCCGTAATTTTCAGTGCCACGCAGGGGTTGTACAAGTCTTTTGCATTGAAGGCACGCTCGTTTAAGGGGCGAACGTCCGGTTCCGTCAAATGGCATCCTTTGTCACGCAAACGGCGCAAAAAGTCGCTGCCGCGCACCAGCAGTTCCATTTCGGGTACCATGTTGAGCAGGAAATCGGTGTTTTCCAGTACGTAGGACTGCACAATCTGTTTCCAGGAACGCAGCGACTGCTTGTAGACGTCATTGATGGCGGAATTAAAAGCCAATGTCAGTGCCGTCTTTTCGTTTTCCGATTGCTTGCGTCCGAAAGGAACCAGGTTGGCAATACAGGTATATTCGTCACTCTTAAAGTTCAGGTGCAGAATCTTGTCGATGGTGTCGCCGGATTTAAAGGGGGTTGCATTGATGGACAGTACGCCGGCTTCGCGCGGACGCAGTTGCGCATCCAGGTTGACGCCGATGGTGACCGAACTGATTTCACGTACACGCTGCGTGAGCTCGCTGAGCTTGCGGTTCAGTTCTTTATAATAGTCGCTTTCCGCTAATTCCTTAATTCTGTCGCACAGTGTCAGGAATGCGCGGCTGTGCAGGTGGGGACGTGCTTCGGTTAGGCCTGCGTGCAGGATATCAATGCAGGAAATATACAATTCAATTTCACTGATGGAGAGCAGGTAGTTGGTCGTGTCGCCGTTTTCCGATTCCATGCGGCGCAACTCCATAATATCGCCGAGCACCGGCATCAACCGATTGAGCGTATCGGCAATGGATTCGGTTTCCAGCATATCGCCAAAGGTTTCCCGGCGGTATTTCATCACGGCAGGGTCCATTGTCAAATATTCGGCCAGTTCGCTGTTCTTCAACGTGAACTGTTCCAAAAGGCCCAACTCCTGCAGCGTGAACATATCGATATCGGGTACGGAACGCCCCTCAAAGTGGTCGCGCTGGGATTCTTCATCCGGATATAAAAGGCTGAAATGCGATAAATCCATCGTTAACACCTCTCAAATTAGATTTTTTCCAAAACGCGTTTGCCGTCGCGCCAAACGCATACGCTGTCAAACCCGCAGGATTTAATCAGGGCAAATCCCTCTTTGACACACTCGCCGACGTGTTCCGTACTGTGCGAATCTGTGCCGACAGTCAGCAGTTTACCGCCGCAGGAACGGTAGAGTTCCAACAGTTCGCGGTGCGGCATACTGAAACCGAGACCGCGCCACATGGTGGAAACGTTGACTTCCATGGGAATGTCCTTTTCAATCAACAGACCGAACAACGTGCAGAGCTTGTCGCGGAAGGGGGCAAAGTCCATTTCCAAACGGGCCAGTTTGATGTAGCGGTACATATACGTGATATGGCCCAGGGTCGAGATACGGCCGTATTTGACAATGCCGATATTCTCGTCCAAACACTGATTAAACAGGAATTCACGCTGCTTTTCCGGGATTTCCTGATAGTTGAAGGAAGAGCAATCCGGCATGCCGCGCAGGTTATGCACCGAGCCGATGACGAAATCGTACGGATGTGCGTCCAGCACTTTGTCGGCAAAATCCGGGTAGTGTGTGATGTTGCCCAGCTCAACGCCGCGCAAAATGTTGATTTGACCCTTGTATTTTTCTTTGGCCGCGGTCATCTCTTCCCAAACGGCATCGCGGTCAAGATTGGGACGCCAGTGGTTGACTTCATAGTCCACGTCGCAATGGTCTGTGATGGCGTAATCGGTTAACCCTGCCGCAATGGCGGCACGGCACATTTCGTCCACCGGGACGTTGGCGTCAAATGAATAACAGGAATGCGTATGTAAATCGCAAAGCATTGGAAAGCCCCCATATTGAAGTTTCGATATTTTAACAGTATATAGTATATCACATTTATGATTATTTGAAAAGGGAAAAGACAATCGTTATATTGACCGTCGCGCGTTTCTATGATAAAATGATACGCGATAAATATATACGGCGGAATCCGCCGGGAAGGAAGAACCATTATGGAAACGTTCATGAATGAAAACTTTTTGCTTTGCAGCGAAACGGCACGTCGGTTGTATCACAATTATGCCGAAAAAACGCCGATTATTGACTATCATTGCCATTTAAATCCGCGTGAAATCGCCGAAAATAAATCGTATACCAATATCACCGAGGTTTGGCTGTACGGCGACCATTACAAATGGCGCGCTATGCGTTCCTGCGGTGTGGACGAAAAATATATCACGGGTGACGGTTCCGATTACGAAAAGTTCCGTGCCTGGTGTTCCGTGATGCCCAAGCTGATCGGCAACCCGCTGTACCACTGGTCCCATTTGGAACTGCGCCGCTATTTTGACTGCGACCTTATCATTAACCCCGAAAACTGCGACGCCATTTGGAAGCTGACGGCCGAAAAACTGTGTGCCCCCGGCATGACGGCGCGTGATCTCATTACCAAGTCCGGCGTCAAACTGGTCTGCACGACCGACGACCCTGCCGACGATTTGGCATTCCACAAGCAGATTGCCGCTTCCGATTTCACCACCAAGGTGCTGCCCGCATTCCGTCCCGACAAGGGTATGAACGTGGAGCGCCGCGGCATTACGGCGTATATTGAAAAACTGGGACAGGCAAACGGCGTGACGATTGCAAGCCTTGCCGACCTGGAAAAAGCCTATATGACGTCTCTCGATCGTTTCGAGGCGCTCGGCTGTAAAACGGCCGACCACGGCATGGATAAATCCATTGAATTCGTGACGCCCGATCCCTATCACGCCGACCTGATTTTGAAAAAGGCGATTGCCTCCGACGGTGCCGACGTTAACGAGGAGGAATTGGCCCTGTTCAAAACGCAGATGATGCGTTTCTTTGCCGGCGAATATAAGCGCCGCGGCTGGGTTATGCAGATTCACTTCGGCGTATTGCGTAACCCCAATACCCCTCAGTTTGAAAAACTCGGTCCCGACACCGGTTACGATATGATCTTCGGGCAGAGCAAGGTCTACAACGTGGCCAATCTGCTCAACTACCTGCACGTCAACGATAAGCTGCCGCGCACGGTGCTGTACTCCATCGATCCCGGCGACAACGCCGCCATCGGTACGCTTTGCGGCAGTTTCTGCCGCGGTGACGGTTCCGGCAGCCCCACGGTGACACAGGGCAGCGCTTGGTGGTTCAACGATAACATCGACGGTATGGAGGCGCAGATTCGTTCCTACGCCAACCTGGCGTCTCTCGGTGAGTTCCTCGGCATGCTGACCGACTCCCGTTCCTTCCTGTCCTATCCCCGTCACGAATACTTCCGCCGCATCCTGTGCAACGTCATCGGTGCCTGGGTGGAGGAAGGCCGTTATCCCAATGACGAAAAGGCGCTCGGCGCAATCGTAGAGGATATTTGCTTCAACAATACCAACCGCTATTTCAACTTCAAACTGTAAAATCTAATCGCAAAGGGCAAGACAATCGTTGTTTTGCCCTTTGTTTCCGTATTTTTTTACCGTCAAAGGACGGTGGGGAGATTATTATGATTGGTATACAAAACGGTGCGCTGCTGCAGCGCAATGCAAATAATACGTGTGAAATTTATCTGTTGACGGAGCAGGATACGGCACCTGCGGTGTCGCGCGGTACCGTTACCAAAATCAATGCCTGCCGCTATTGTCTTACGGGGATTCCCGTGGGCGGCCCGTACGAATTGACGGTCACGGCGGACGGCGTGACGCAAACCTATACCGATTTGTACGTCGGCGACCTATGGCTGCTCGGCGGACAGTCCAATATGGAGGGGTGCGGCGTCGTGACGGCACAGGACAGGGAAGCAGCTGCATTTCCGATGCCGACGGTGCGGGCATTCTATATGGACGACGTGTGGGGCGCTGCGGTCCCGTTGCTCCATAACCTGTGGAAAAGCGCCGATCCCTGCATTTATGATCTTTATTGGAAGGAACGCAAGGATTCTTCCTGGGCAAAATACGACGTACCGGGGCAACCGCCGTATGATGCGGATAAGCGCGGTGTCGGCCCGGGGTACGGTTTTGCCAAGGCAATGACCGAGCTGACCGGTGTGCCGCAGGGTGTCATTCCGTGTGCTGTCGGCGGCACGAGTATGATTGACTGGAGTCCCGATGCCGAAAACCCGGGACTGCCGTTGTACGCCGTGATGCTGCGTCGGTTCAAAGCCGCAGGCGGTCACGTTCGCGGTCTGTATTGGGACCAGGGCGAGTCAGAGTGCAACAAGGAAGGCATTGAAAAATACGTAACGCGGATGCAGTATTTGGTTTCGTGTCTGCGCAGGGATACCGGCGATGAAACGCTGCCGGTCGTCATCAATCAAATCGCGTCAATGACGCTGCCGTGGATAAATGATAAAGCGCATCAGTTGGAATGGTCTGCCGTGCGGGAACTGCAAAGGACGCTGCCGAACGTTATTTCCAATACGGCCGCTGTCCCCACGCTCGGTGCTGGAATGTCCGACCGCATTCATAAAAACAGCCCCTCGCAGCATGCCATCGGCCGTGCGGCTGCGTATGCCATGGCCGACTTGTGCGGCATGGGCGGTGCCAAACCGATGACACTTGTTTCCATGCGTCTGGCACAAAATGAAACGGTACCGATGTGTCTGGATTTGGTATTGGAATTTGCCAACGTTGTCGGCGAATTGCGTGCGGACGGGGAACCGAGCGGTATCTCCATACAGTTGGAAGGGGATGAGCCGCCGGTGTTCTGGCCGAATATCCATCTTCAAAATCTTGTTCTGCGCGGCAATACCGTTATCGTTCATTCCGAAGTGAGCGCAGAACAATTCAAGTCGGCATATCTGTGGTACGGAATAGGTTTGTCTGCCGTCTGCAATATCACGGACGCTGTCGGCAGACGCCTGCTGGCGATGGGGCCCGTGGCAATCAAGGATTATTTGAAGTGAGGTTCCTTTCAAATGAACGTGATAGAAATAAAAGTAAAATCCGGCAACAGAACGCCGGAAATTGTTGAATTATTGCGGAATTGCCCGGATGATACGACGGTGCGCTTCGAGCCGGGTACGTATGATTTTTATGCAGCCGGAGTACGTCCCGCCTTTTTTTGTGCCCCTGCTGTAACCAAACCGGTGACAAGCGGATTATCTTCCCGATTTTCGATAAAAAGAATATTGTGATTGACGGGCAGGGCAGCCGCTTCGTTTTCCACGACCGCGTGTTCCCCTTTGCCGCCTTGCATTGCGACGGTATTACGCTGCAAAACTTTTCCATGACGTTTTCCTTTATGCGGTATTGCGTCGCAGATGCAGTCGTATCGGATGACGGCGTATCGCTTGCCATTGATGAAGCTCTGTGGCAATACAACGTTTCAAATGACGGTAATTTGACGTTTTCTGTCGGCGATGAAACCATGACAACGTCGGAAAAGAAATTCTTTGCCCAGCAGGGCGGTTCCGTCTGCTATATCGGGGCCGGGAAACGGTATTATGAGCCGAAAAATCTGCCGGCGTCGTTTATCGATACCATGGCGGAAAAAATCGACGGTGGCGTCTTTTTACGGTATCAACCGGGTTCTGTGCACGTGCCGTTTACGAACGGGCGCTTGGTGCTCAATTATGATGAAGACCGACAAAACGATAACTTTTTCTTTGAGGCGTGCAAAGACGTCAAAATGGAAAACGTCACCCTGTTCCGCGGTGCCGGGATGGGCGTCGTGACACAGTTGTGTGAAAACGTCGAACTGTCACACCTGATGTTCCGCGCCGGTGAAAACGGCGACGAAATCTATTCCGTTACGGCGGACGGTTTGTTTTTCACGCAGGACAGCGGTAAAGTTTTCGTTCATGACTGCAATATCGCAAATACCATGGACGATGCCGTCAGCATGCACAACGTTTACGGTAAAGTCGAACAAATGCTCTCGGATACCAAATTGCGCGTCCGTTTGTGTCACGTTGGACACGCCGGGTTCAATCCCTTTTTACCGGGCGACGTATTAACCATTTCAGACGGTCAAACGCAAGCCGAAAAAGGGCAGGTGACCGTTAAGGCTGCCGCCTTCGGCAATGATATCTATGCCGTGATTATGGACGTAGACAAACCGATTGCAGGTACGCTTGCCGCCGGCGATTTGTTGGAGAACCATCAGCGTTCGCCGCTGGCCATCTTCCGCAATAACGTGTTTACGCAGTTTCCCTCGATTCGCTTGGCTTCGGCCAAGCCCGTTTGGTTCGGTATGAACACCGTTTCGCATTTTAATAAGGTTGCCGTGAATGACCTTATGGCGTATTGGTACACCTACGGCCCCTCGGATAACGTGACCTTTATCGGCAATACGTTTGACGACGCGCATGACGCATGTATTTCCTGTACGGTGGATCGTGTGCCGGACGCACACGTTTGCCACGGCAAAGTGACCGTGATGCGGAATATGTTCAAGCGCAGCGCCGTCGGCATCGCTGCCGACCACGTCAAAGACCTGCAGATTGCCTATAACGGCTTTAGCTTTGTGGACAATCACGAAAAGATGGGGGAAGAGGTCAACGTATCCCGCATCGATACGCAGCAGCTGCTCATGCGCCGCGATGCCGGTCCCGTTCTGCATACGCCCATTGCCCCCGGTTTTGAAAAGTTTACCTTCCGCCGCGGCGGCGACGAGCGGATGGATATGCAGACGTATATCGACGGCTGGTTCAACGTCTCCCCCGACTGGTCTCTTGACGAATTTTACCATTTCTATAATGATGACCGAATTCCGGAAGACGGCCATTTCCTCATCCGCAAACAGGACGGCGAAATCGTTGCACACTCCAATATCCAGTTGAATGAACACAAACCGAATACTGCAACGGTGCATTTTGTTGCGGTGAAAGAGGAGTGCCGTGGATATCGTCTCGGATACAGCGTATCCGAAATGGTGCTGGATTATGCCGAAGAGCATCACGTGCCGATCATGTATTTGACAACGGATGAGTTCCGCATACCCGCCATCAAAATCTATCTGAAACTCGGTTTCCGCCCCGTTATGTGGGATAAAGATATGCGTGCCCGTTGGTTCCCCATTCTGAAGGAAATCGGCTGCAATGAAATCTACGACGAAGAGGAAAAGTTGATTACCGTAGACCTCTTTGGCGTATAACTCCCTTGGGTTATACAATGAAACGCATGTCTGTTGTACGGCATTCTATCGGAAAAAAGTTGCGGTAAATGCCGACGGCTCCGCAACGTTTTCGTGACTTACTTTTATAATATATACGGTGCTTGACACGTGACCCAAAGTTCACTATAATATATGTGAACTTTGGGTCACATTCTTTTTCGGAGGAAACGCAGATGGGTTTGCACAACGGTACAAAAGAAAGAATACTGGAGGCGGCATTGGACGTATTTGCCCGTGACGGGTACGCCGGCACGAATATCAAGGATATCGCCGAATCGGTGGGGCTGGTCAAATCGGCGTTTTATCGGCATTTTCAAAGCAAGGAAGAAATTTGGAATGCCGTTTTTGAAATGACAAGCGTATACTACAGCGAGCATTTTGGGTCTGCCGAGCACCTTGAGCACGTTCCCCAAAGTACGGCGGAATTGTATGAGATGACCATGCGTATGGTGAACTTTACCGTGCACGATGAAAAGATTGTCAAGATGCGTAAACTTTTAAATACCGAGCAGTTTCGGGACGAGCGTGTTCGTCGGCTGGCATCATGGTATTTTTTGGAGGACACGAAGGCCATCTTTGAAAAAGTGTTTTCCGCAATGATGGAAAAAGGTATTTTGAAGCGTGCAAACGTTGATTTTCTTGCTTTTTCTTTTACCGCACCGATTACGGCACTCATCCACCTTTGCGACCGTGAACCGGATTTGATTCCCCAAACGCTTGTGCGAATTGAGAATTACGTCAACGATTTTATTCGCCAAAACGCAGCGCAATAAGAAGGGAAAACAGCGAGTTCTGTAAGTGTAAAATGAGTGACAGAAAAACAACGAAATCAATCAAACCCGCAAAACGGTGGTTGTGTGTCATTGCCGTACTGCTGGTTCTTCCGGCTGTTGGGGCCGTTTGGCAGACCGTTGCGTCATTGGCCGAGAGCAAGGCCTTGCCCATCGTCGGTGCAGCCGTTGCGACGAACGCCTACGCGATGCATTACGTTTCCAAAGGAACAGGGAACTGCGCAGTGGTCTTTATCGCCGGCTCAGGTACGCCCTGTGCCTGTACGGATTTTTATAATCTTCAAGAAAATCTCAGCGACAAGGTGCAAACAATTTCCTTTGACCACGCCGGAAGCGGCTTCAGTTCAAAGACAGAAAAACCGCGAACGGTCGAAAACCTCAGCAACGAATTAAAGACACTGATTGATTGCGTTGCCCCCGATAAACCGATTATTCTTGTTTGTCATTCGTTGGGTTCTTTGGAAGCTATCTATTATGCTCAACAGAATCCGGAAAAGGCAGCGGGGATTGTGTTTCTCGATTCCGGCGACCCGGAGTTTTACAGAGCCGACTCGGAAATGGCAGCGAAAATTCTGAACAGAGGCATTGCCTTCACACGGACTATCGGGTTGAATCGGGCTCTGTGCGCCCTAGGCGTACCGCTCCCGCTTTACGGCGAGAGTGAACGTTTGAAGCGCCTGCCTTCGGATATTGCAGACCTTGATAAGGCAATGTTCAACAAATACGCAGGAAGTAAAGATACTCTGCAAGCGATTGAGGAAATGAACGAGAACGCAGAAAAAGTAATCAATGGTCCCCGATTGGGAGAATTACCGATACTCGTTTTATCCTCCGACAGCGGCGAGGCATGGAGCGTTGTCCAAAACACCTTAGCCGGATGGTCGGAAAACAGCAAGCAGGTCACACTTGCGGATTCCTCTCATTATCTGCATTGGTCAAACGAAGATGAGGTTACAAAAGAAATATCCGACTTTATTGATTCAATAGGAGATTTATATGTACTTGGAAATAGTTAATAAATACGAGAGCGAACGCCCGTACGGAGGGGCTGAACCTCCTGCCGATGAGCAGAAAATCAAAGAGATTGAAAAATACTTCAAATCTCCGTTACCGACGGACTTAAAAAATCTGCTTTTGGAATTGAACGGCGACGGATATCTGCTGTTTTCTGCCGAAAAAATCGTGGAAGATAATCAAATGCTGACGGACGTGTGGAGCGATACCTGCCCCGAAATCTCTGCATATCTGTTCTTCGCCGAAAACGGCTGCGGCGACTATTACGGCTATCAAAGAGATGATACCGGTCGCTACGGAGATAAAATCTATCTTTGGGAACACGAAACACAGGAAAGCACCCTGGTTGCCGCATCGCTTTTGGATTTTATCGAGCGATACTATGAGGGCAAAATCTGAATGCAGGATTTGACGGTGGCAGATTCTTTGTCAAAATGTGTATTGGCGACGAAATCATTGAAAGGTCCAATCACGAAATAAGTGAAATGCTATTGAATAGCATCGCGGAAGAACGAACATGAATAAGAAAAATGAAAAAACAATCGGATTATACCTGCTTTTGATTCTCGGTCTTTGGGCGTTTTGCTTTGTAACGCTCAAACTGTGGCTGCTGCCGTATTCGGCGGCATACGCCGAAACCGGGGAAATGACAGTCGGTTATTTCTTATACGCCGCAATCGGTTTGCTCTTTTCCACGCCGGCACCCTTTGTGGCAATGCTGATTATTTCGCTTTTCAAAGAGAGAATCGGGTTAAAAGAGTTTTTTTGCCGAATTTTCCGCACGGAACACAAATTGAAAACGGTTTTGATCACCTCCGGCTTTTGCCTTTTGGCACTTTTGTTTGCACTGATGAACGGTACACCGAACGGTTCACCGTGGTATATGCTGCCTCTCGGTTTCCTTGTGATGATTCCGTTTGTCGGCATTGCGGAGGAAACGGGCTGGCGCGGCTTCCTGCAGCCGGCTTTGGAAGAGAAATTCAAATTTCCCATATCTGTTTTGTTCACCGCTTCCGTTTGGTACGTATGGCACTTGGATCTGTGGCTTGATCCGACGTCGAACCATTACGGCGACAGTCTCATCGGATTCGGTATCACGATTTTTATCTGGGCATTCGCATTGGCGGCTCTTTACAAGGCGACAAAGAGCGTGATCGCCTGCGCTGTATATCACGCTTTTATCGATGCTATCGGTGCTGTCTATGACTGGAATTTACTGTTTGACGCATTTCCGGGGGACGTTATCACCAATAACTATCGAGTGATTTGGCTCGGGTTATCCGTTGCCTTATGGATTTGGGCGGACAGAAAGGAAAAGAAAAATGATGATTCAAACCGAACGGCTTGTTCTGCGTGAACTTGAACCGATGGACTTGGCAGCATTATACAAAGTGCTTGCCGACAGTGATAGTATGAAGTATTACCCATACACGTTTGACGAAGAACGTGTCAAACGGTGGATTGCCAAAAATATCGAACGTTACTCAGTTTTCGGCTTTGGTTTGTGGGCAGTGTGCCTAAAAGAGAGCGGGGAACTGATCGGCGACTGCGGACTGACGATGCAGATGATAGGCGGCAGTATTCTGCCGGAAATCGGCTATCATATCCGTGGGAATATGCAACGAAACGGGTATGCAAAAGAAGCGGCCAAAGCCGTGCGCGATTGGACGTTTGCAAACACGCCGTTTGAAAAGGTGTATTCGTATATGAGCGCGGATAATATTCCGTCGCAAAAAACGGCAATGGCTTACGGCGCCCATTTTGAGAAGGAATATCAAGATGAAAATGGGGAACGTATTCAGGTCTACGTTATGCAGAAGGAAAATGCCGGACAAATGCAATGACGCGGCAACAGGAGCGATTGATGGAGTTTAAAAACGTCAAACTGACGGACAAAAAAGTGAAACAAATCTACGAGAGTGCCTTTCCAAAAGCAGAACGGATGCCTTTTGCCTTGATGGTGGCTATGTCAAAGCTGTGGCATACTAAATTCCTTGCCTTGTATGAGAAAGATGCTCCATGCGGTTTTATATATTTAGCCAAGAACAGAAATCTTGTTTTTATCATGTTCTTTGCTGTTGACAGGGATCTGCGTTCAAACGGATACGGAAGCAAAATATTGGAAGAAATCAAACGGTTTTATCCCTCCAAGAAAATCATCGTATCCATTGAACCCTGTATTGCGGAAGCAGAGGATTTGCAAACGCGGCAGCGGCGAAAAAGCTTTTATTTGCGTAACGGTTTTTGCGAATCGGGATGGTATATGCGGTTGAATAAAGTCGAACAAGAAATTTTGATAGCAAACGGTACTTTCAGCAAACGGCAGTTTATCAGCTTTTTTGCTCATTACAGCAACGGAACCGTATGGCCGAAACTGTGGAAAAAGAAATAAATCTCTCCGTAAAAGAAAAACGGTTGAAATATGATACACGGCTGTATCGTGTACGATATGTATAATAATGCGTAAAAGGATGATACAATGATAGAAACGAATCGCTTGAAAATCTATGCGGCATCCAAAGAACAATTCCAAGAGAAACCCACCGTCAGGGAAATGAGAGCGGATGACTGGGAAAGAGTCGCTGCAATCTACACCATGGGACTTGAAAACGGTTTTTCCACGTTTAATACGGCGTGCCCCACGTTTGCACAATGGGATGCCGCACACCGTAAGGAATGCCGATACGTATCGGAAATGGAGGGGAAAGTCGTCGGCTGGATTGCCGTCAGCCCGACTTCCGCAAGGCCTGTGTATAGCGGCGTGGTTGAAGTGAGTATTTACGTTGATGCGGCGTATCACGGGAAAGGTATCGGAACGGCGCTCATGGCTGCGCTGATTGACAACGCCCCCGCGTTAGGTTTTTGGTCTCTATATTCGGTGATTATCACCGCAAATACGGCAAGTATTGCTTTCCATAAAAAATGCGGCTTTCGGGAAATCGGCTATCGGGAAAGAATTGCACGTGACAAATTCGGCGAATGGCAAAACGTTACGCTGATGGAATACAGATTGAATACGTAAGGAACGAGGTTTAAAACATGGATATTGTGATTCGTCCGGCTGTCACGACTGATTTTGATTTTATATTGCGGGTGAATCGGGAGAACGTCGAGGTCTTGTCTCCCATGAACAGGGAAAAACTACAGTACTTCACACAAACAGCGGCTGCGGTCTGGGTTGCGACAGCGGACGGTGTGCCGGCTGCTTTTCTGATAGCGTTAACCGAGGACGCCTCTTCCTATGACAGTGAAAATAACCGCTGGTTCCGGCAGCATTATCCGCATTTTTTGTATATCGATCGGATTGTCATCGACGCCCCGTTCCGCCATATCGGTTTGGGCAGGGCACTGTATAAAAACGTGTTCGCGTATGCCCAAAACAACGGCATTCCCGTTGTGACGGCGGAAATCGATACCGTCCCCTATAACGGGACAAGCTTGCTGTTCCATGAAGCGATGGGCTTTGTTGAGGTTGGCACCCAATCCGTCCGCGGCGGCAGTGTGCAGGTGTCATTACAGGTTGCCGACGTCAATAAAAACAGCTAAAAGATACAATGCGGGGAAAAGTCAATGATTTACGAATTATCCGACACTGTCTTGGGCAAACCGCAGGGCTTTGTCATTATGACACCGCAAAACGAATTCCGGGCCGGTTTGATTGACGACGGTTACCATACAACCGCTCATCATGAAGGATATAAACGAGGTTCGGAAAATCACCGAAAACCCTTCGCAAATAAATGAAACAATAAGGAAGCGGCAGGATAATATGGACTATATCAGAATCACAAAAGATAATATCGACCGGGAACATATCTGTTGCGCTATGTCGGGCACGCAGGCGCTGGCCAAAAAGGCATGGATGAAAGATCGGTTTGACGAGGGCCTTGTTTTTTATCGGAGTATTGAACGCGGCAAATGTTTTATTGAATACATTCCCGCCGAAAATGCGTGGGTACCGATAAAGGCGGACGGGTATCTCTTCATCAACTGCCTGTGGATTGCCGGGTCTATGAAGGGACACGGTTATTCCAACGATCTTTTGGACTATTGCGTCAAAGATGCCGAAGCACAAGGCAAGAAGGGAATTTGCATTTTGTCCTCCGCCAAAAAGAAAAAGGAGTTTCTGTCCGACCCGAAGTATTTAGCGTACAAGGGCTTTGTGCCGGCGGATGAATCGGATTGCGGCATAACGCTTTTGTATTTGCCGCTTTGCCCGGACGCGGCGTTACCGCAATTCAAGGAGTGCGCAAAGCACCCGCAAATCGACGAACCGGGTTTTGTTATTTACTACACCGACCAATGCCCGTTTACCTATTACTGGGTGCCGCGCGTGGCGCAGGCCGCAAGAGAAAACGGGATTCCGCTCAAAACGATTCATATTACGGATAAAGAAACCGCGCAGAATCTTCCGGCACCGGTGATAAACTACGCGTTGTTCCGTGACGGGGTATTTATCACCCACGCCATCCAAACCGATAAGAAACTATTGGAACTCGCGGGACGGTCGTAAAGGAAAAGAAAAATTGTTAATAAAATGATGAAAACACAAAGATTATTTCCAAAAAACAAACGAACAGTATTATGAGGAGTTCCATGGTGAAAAATATTTGCATGACGTGTATCGGTTGGAACTCCGCTGAAGGGTTGAAAAATGGAAGAAATCATTATCAAGGGGCTAACGCAAAATAACCTAAAAAACGTATCTTTGCGCATTCCGAAAAACAAAATAGTCGTTTTTACCGGCGTTTCCGGCTCCGGTAAATCCAGTATCGTTTTTGATACGATTGCTGCAGAAAGCCAGCGGCAAATGAATGAAACGTATTCCGCTTGGATTCGGGGCAGACTCCCCAAATACGACCAACCGAGAGCTGAAAGCATTGAAAACCTTTCGGCATCCGTTATCGTTGACCAGACGCGGCTCGGCGGTAATTCCCGTTCCACTGTCGGTACGATTACCGATACGTATTCGCTGCTTCGATTAATCTTTTCAAGAGTCGGTAAACCGTACGTGGGTACGGCAAGCTTCTTCAGCTTTAACGACCCGTACGGTATGTGCCCCAAATGTTCGGGAATCGGCAAGGTTGTCAAGGTCAAAATTGAAGAACGCATTGACCCTGAAAAAACGTGGGACGAGGGTATGGCGGATTTGCCGGCCTTTCACGTCGGTAACTGGTATTGGAAAAAATATAAAGAATCCGGTCTTTTCCCAACGGATAAAAAATACAAGGATTTCACTGAAAAAGAGCGCAACCGTCTTCTTTACGGTGCAGATGAAAAAAACGGAAAGCAGCTTGATAAAAACGTGGAGGGAATCGAGCAGTATCTCTCCCGTATGCTTCTACGGCGTGACACGAGCGAGTTGAAAGAGGCGTCGGTCATCAGACTTACGGAATTGTTATATGAAGAAAACTGTCCCATGTGCCACGGAAAACGGCTGAACAGAATGGCACTGACAGCCAAAGTCGGGGGATACTCCATTACCGATATGACGGCAATGGAGTTTTCCACGCTGCGGCACGTGTTACAAACAATTGACGAGCCGAGCGTACAGGGCGTCATTGATTCCCTGATATTGACGCTGACGCGAATGATTGATATCGGCCTTTCTTACCTCAGTATGGACCGTGAGTCCTCCACTCTGTCCGGCGGTGAAGCACAGCGGTTAAAACTCGTGAGATATATGGGCTCGGCCCTGACCGGTATGACGTATATTTTTGACGAGCCGTCAACAGGTATGCATCCGCGTGACGTTTACCGTATGGTTAAGCTTCTTCGAAACCTGAGGGATAAAGGCAATACCGTTCTTGTGGTTGAACATGATAAGGATATTATTTCCATTGCGGATGAGGTGATCGACGTGGGGCCTTTGGCCGGTGTTGACGGCGGCGAGATCATGTTTCAGGGAAGCTACGAAAACCTGCTGCTCTCCGATACGTTGACCGGGCGCGCGTTATCACAAAATCTCCCGATAAAAAGCAAAGTCCGTGTGTCGAAAGACTTTTTACCGATACGAAATGCTGCGGTTCATAATCTCAAGGGAATTAACGTTGACATTCCGTTGGGCGTGTTTACCGTAGTCAGCGGCGTTGCGGGCAGCGGTAAATCATCACTGATTCGTGACGTTTTTGCAAAGACGTATGCAGACCGCGTGGTCTTAGTGGACCAATCGCCGATCACGGCAAACAACCGTTCCACACCCGTGTCCTTTATGGGCATCTTTGACGAAATCCGTAACGTATTCGCCGGGGCAACAGGACAATCAGCGTCCCTTTTTTCCTTTAATTCCGACGGCGGATGTCAGGCGTGCGGGGGTAGGGGCATGATCACGACGGAACTCGTTTTTATGGATCCGGTTACCACCGTGTGTGAGTCCTGTGGCGGGAAGCGCTATTCCGCTCGGGCACTTTCCTATCGCTATAAAGATAAAAACGTCGTCGACGTGCTTGCCATGAGTGTTAAAGAGGCAACGTCGTTCTTTTCGGACAACCGAAAGATCGTCAAACAGTTGACGGCATTGTCCGAAGTGGGCCTAGGTTATTTGTCCCTCGGACAGCCTGCGTCCACGCTGTCGGGCGGGGAACGGCAACGATTAAAACTGGCCAAAGAACTGTATCATAAAGGGAATATCTACGTCCTGGATGAGCCGACAACCGGGCTTCACGTTTCGGATATTGAGAAGCTGATGGCGTTGTTCAACAATCTTGTGGACAAGGGCAACACGGTGATTGTGATCGAACATAATCTGGACGTGATAAAATCGGCGGACTATATCATCGATATCGGCCCCGACGGCGGTAAGTTCGGCGGAAACGTCACGTTTACGGGAACCCCTGCCGAAATGGTTGCAAAAGCAGATACCATTACGGCAAAATGTCTGCGGTATTCCCTTGAAAATAGGAAATTGACCGACGACGAATTGGAAGCGTTAACCAAAGTAACGGAAGCGGCTGCATTGCCGGATACAGCACCCGAAAGTGAGGATGAAGACAGTATGAAAATGAACGAAATCGGCCATGCGCTGTGCGAGAACGGTGAATTTACCGTCGTGTTGGATGACAGGTTCAAAAAAGGACTGGAAGGGCTGAACGGCTTTTCGCATCTCCAGATTATTTGGTGGTTCAGCGGCTGTGACAATGACGAAGATAGGAACGTGCTGACCGTTGAAAAACCATATACAAAAGGTCCCGAGGTTATCGGAACCTTTGCCACCCGTTCGCCGGAACGGCCCAATCCCATCGCCGTCTCTGTGTGCGGCATCAAAAGCATTGATTACGAAAAGGGCATCGTATCTTTAGATTATTTCGACGCTTTCACCGGGACGCCTATCCTTGATATTAAGCCCTATACGCCAAGCGCCGATAAAGTGGAAAATGCAGCCGTGCCGGAATGGTGCGGTCATTGGCCGAGAAATTACGAGGCAAGCGGCGATTTTGCCTGGGAAAAAGAATTCAATTTTTAAGGGGGAGACGCAACGATGGCTTTTGATTTCAAAAAAGAGTATAAAGAGTTTTACTTGCCGAAAAACAAGCCGGAAATTGTGACTGTCCCTGCCGCAAACTATATCGCTGTGCGCGGTCGCGGCAATCCCAATGACGAGGACGGCGCCTACAAAAAAGCGGTCGGCGTTCTCTATGCCGTTGCCTACACGTTGAAAATGAGCAAGCTTACCGACCACCGTATTGACGGCTATTTTGATTACGTCGTTCCGCCGTTGGAGGGCTTTTGGTGGCAGGAGGGCATTGACGGCATCGATTACAGTGACAAGTCGACGTTTTGCTGGATTTCTGTCATCAGACTGCCGGAATTTGTTACCAAACAGGATTTTGAATGGGCGGTGGAGACGGCAACGAAAAAGAAAAAACTCGACTGTTCCGATGCCGAGTTTTTGACGATGGATGAGGGGGCGTGCGTACAAATCATGCACGTCGGTCCCTTTGATAACGAGTCGGCAACGGTGGACGTCATGAACCGATATTTGGAACAAAACGGGTATGAAA
>DCGU01000098.1 GCA_002315325.1 Clostridiales bacterium UBA1770 | reverse complement strand
TGGTTGCAAGACGGTTCTTTTGTTGTAAGTAAATAGGATTTTGTGCGGTGCGAGCAGTGCATATTCGGCACTGCGATAAAAGGATTTGCACCGATCTAATTAAGGCCGATTATTTAATTTGCTCAATGCCGACAAAGTCGGTGTACAGGACGTGCGAATACAGAAAACGGTCGCCAAACGTCGTGTCACTCTGCACGGTGGTGAGAATGCCTGTCAGCGTGGACGTGTAGGCCGACAGATAGGTCATATAGGGGAGAATGCCCATCAGCGCCATCGTGGAATTGCCGCCGCTCAGCAGCGTGTTGACGACGCCGGACAGGGGCACCGTGACAAGGGCGGGACGGACGGCATAGCACACGCCCGTGCCGCCTTCGATATCTTCCGTGGTGAATTGTATGCAGCGCAGGGCGGCCGCGTTCAGCGAGGGGTGCATTGCCTTTTCAATATCGGCGGACTGGGTTGCGGGGTCAAAGACGCCGATGACCTGTTTGTCGCCGAACGTGTACAGTGCCTCCCGTGTGGCGGCAAGACTGAAGAGTGCGGCAGCCAGGGGGGCAATATACTCACTGTCGGGATATTGGTACGAAACGCCGAAGCAGGTCTCCCATGCAGTCGGGTTTTCGGCAATGGAGTAGACGATATCCTGCCCGCAGCGGGTAAAGCCCCATGCGGTCAGCGGCACGTCGGAAACGATATCGTCCTGGTTGACGATATTGTAAATCGTTTTGTAGGAGGAGCGAACAGCGGGGTCGCTTTCGGTCGTCGTGTTGGGCACGTTGAAGCCGTAGCCGATAACGGTTTGGCCGCGGTCAATCAGGTGCTTGGAGGCGATATTGGTAATAGCGCCGCCGCGGGATTGGCCCGTGATAAAGATGATGGGCTGTGCGTCCTGCGCCTTGACTTCGTCGGCATAGATTTCAATCAATTGCGCTACGCGCTCGGCCGCGACGGAGAAGCCTTTGTGCTCCTTTTTGTCGATCCAGTCGGGGGATTCGCCGCCGTTGGCATCGATATAATCCTGCGTGTCGGCACCGACGTCAAAGTTGGAACTCCAGCCGGCCGCACCGTAGACGGGATTGACGACACACGTAATGAGCTGATAGGATTTGCCGTCCGCAGCGGTAAACGTCTTTTGTGCCAGCGTGATTTTGGTGATATCGTTGGTATCAACCGCATAATTCATTTGGGACAGGTCGACGTGCTTGACGTCGGAAAGACCCATTGTATTATACAGGTCAATGACGGTGCCGTTTTCGGAAATGGCTGCGTTCGTCTCTGCCACGAGAAGATACAGGGCAGCAATGGCCAAATCCCGGTTGAAGGTGTCGTTTGCAGCGGTAAAGGTCTCGTCGCTGAAGGAAAGCGCCTTTTCAATGGCGGTGGTTGTCCAGTCGGTGCAGGAGGCGGTCAGGTTTTTGGTAAACGAGAGCGGCTCGGCGTACGTCACGGCGACAGGTTCGTCCGGCTCCTTTTCACCTTCAGGCTGTTTTTCGTCGGGGTGGTCCGTGTCGGACGTGTCGGGGTCGTCGGGTACGTCCGTTTCCCCGCAGCCGCAGGCAAATACGGCGGTCAGGAGCAAAAGTGCCGCTAATATAAAGGATAAAATGCGTTTTGCCATAAATATAATCTCCTTATTAGAAAAGTACGATAATTCTATTATAACGCAAACTGTCGGAAATGCAATAGGTTTGCCTGCACCTTTTCAAATATTCAAAATCGTGCTATAATAAAAGAGCAAATGAATAAAGCAAACGAAACACAGTTCGTTGTCGGTGTTTATGGTTAGACACACGTCAGCGTCGGGCGTCCCGCGGGACGTTCGGGGATAAGGAAATCTCGGTGCAAATCCGTCGCAACAGCCATTACCGTAACCGAAAGCAGGTGTCCCCCGCTTTCCCAAGTCGGAATGCTTATCGTCCTGTGAACCGGAAAAAGACTCTTGGGCAAATGGGGAGTGTGCGGGCTTTTCGGACGCAAAAGGGGCAGGGAGCAGACTGTCTGTTTTTGGCGTCCGCACATACAGCACGCAGCACTTCGAGGGGAGTGCTTTTTTATTTTATCATCTTGCAAAATCCAAATCATATTTTGGCTGATAAAAGCCAAGAGGGAGAAAGCAATATGAAAAGAATGATTACGCGTGGAACGGCACTGCTGTGTCTGGTACTTTGCATCGCAACAATGATCGCCTGCGGTAAAGACAAAGAGGTGCCGACGGGGCTGTGGGAAAAGGCCGTCTATCAACAGGATTTGACCCTGGGAGACGGTGAGAAAAGCTTCGTCTTCGCGGTGGTGATAGACGATAAAACCGTCACCTTTACCGTGAAAACCGATAAGACCACCGTGGGCGAGGCCCTGCTCGATGCAGGCCTCATCGCCGGGGAAGAGGGGCCCTACGGCCTGTACGTTAAGAGCGTCAACGGCATCACTGCCGATTACGACGTCGACGGGTCCTACTGGTGCTTCTGCATTAACGGGCAAATGGCGATGACGGGTGTCGACGCGACGCCCATTGCCGAGGGCGAAACCTACGGGTTCGTCTATATGAAGTAAAATGAAAAAGCCGTTTTTGACGGTGCGGGAAATGACCGTGTTTGCCGTGCTGGGCGCCCTGATGTTTGCAAGTAAGCTCGCCATGCAGGCCCTGCCGAATATCCATCTGCTCGGGTTATTCATCATGGCCTTCACGCTGGTTTTCCGCTGTAAAGCGCTGATTCCGCTGTATATCTACGTGACGCTGGAGGGTATCTTCTTCGGGTTTACCGTGTGGTGGGTCCCCTACCTGTACGTGTGGGCAATACTGTGGGGCGTGACGATGCTGCTGCCGCGACGTATGCCGCGCCGCGTTGCCGTCGTTGTTTACGCCGTTGTCTGCGGGCTGTTCGGGTTATCGTTCGGCACGCTGTACGCCCCCGTGTTTGCGTTGTTGATGCACTTTTCGTGGCAGGGCATGACGGCCTGGATTGCCGCAGGCCTGCCCTTCGACGCCATCCACGGCGCCGCCAACGTCGGCTTCGGCCTGTTCGTTTTGCCGTTGTCGGAACTGTTGCGCAAGTTGTGGAACAAAAATTGAATCGTCAAAAAACGCCCTCACCGCATTTGCGATGGGGGCGTTTTTGCGTTACAGCAATTCTTTTTTGACCACGCGGTAGGCCGGGTGGTATTTGTCGCGATAGGCATCGGAATGATGCAGCGGGGCAAAGCCGGTTTTGCACCATTCGTCGATTGCCGCATCTGCCTGTGCGGGCAAAAATGGGATTTCCCCCGCGGCGGACAGGGCGCGCAGGGCATCCAGCCATTTGTCACGCTGTGCGGCACCGCCCGGAACGGGTGCGGCTGAAGCGACGAATGCCCCTGCCAGTTTTTCCGGGGTAAAATCCGCGGATAGGGCTTTTAGATGGAAGCGGACAAAGCCGCCGCCCAAGGGTTCAACCGCAGGGCACAGGTCCGCATCTTTGGCGGGGAGCTCGGCGTTGATATAGGCCAGAACCCGCGCGTAATCGGCGGCCATATGTTCCGGGCCGAAGCTGCTTTGGTAAATCCATTTGAAGACGTCCTGCAGGGTAAGCCCCGGGGTGTCGGTGATATAGGTTTTTAAATCGTTTGTATAGGAGGTCATAGCGTTGATTGGTTCCATAGGATTGTTGCTTTCTTAAAGTAAAACCGGACCGGCAGCGTTTGCCTTATTCGGGGATGAGTTCCAGCGCGGCAAAGCCCCACGGCTCGATGCGGGACAGGCGAATGACGTTGCCCTCTGCCGTTGCCGTTACACTGCAGCCGATGGTGGAAGCCACGCGGTAGGGTTTATCGGTGACGATCTCGGGTGTCGGGATATCGTCGGGGAAGAAGTTCCACAGCCCCACGGCCAGGGTCCCGTCGGCACCGACCTTTTGTTCGGTGTACAGGAAGGGATTGCCGGCACATACGGCGGGAACGGGGCTGCCGAACCAGGCGGCGGCAGCGGCAATCTGCTTGGCACGCGTGTATTGGCGGAACAGGGCGGGAGAAGCGAAACCCCCCTCACAGGCAAGGACCAGGAACTTTTGGCACTTGGCGTTCTCATAACGGAAGGAAGCGGGCAACCCGTCTGCCGTTTCCAGGGTACTCTCGACGATGGCACCGGGCTTCAGCGTCAGCGCACGGGCAGAGCCCCCCTCAAAACACAAGGATAAGGGTCCCCCCGCGGGCCAGTATTCCGTGTCGACGTGCTTACTTTCGCCGAAAGTTTCGACACCGACGTCCACGCCGCGGGCACTCAAAATGCGGGCGGCCTCGACGTCCAAAATAAGACCGTGGTCCAAGGCCTCGTCCGGCAAAAATTCAGCGTTGGCGCCGAAACAAACGCCCCCAAGTCCCGTACCTTCGTACACGGTGGGCAGGGAACACTCGCACAGCATACGGGCGGAGAAGCCGAAGAAGGCATCCTCCACGTCGGTTTTGCCGGCCATTTTTTCGGGAATAATCATTTTCGTATATTTGGCGGGGGCTTCGTAGCAGCGCAGACCCACGGCGTCCTTGCCGTCAAAGATGCGACTGATGGCCGCATAGGTGTCGCGGCTGCGCTCGTGGCGCGTTTGGTAGCCGTCTTCATACCCCGGGTCGGCACTGTAATCGGTGCCGTATTTCAATATGCCGTCGAGTACGCCGGCAGCGCGCAGGCCCGTGTCCAGTCCTTCCAGGAATGCGGCGGGAATGCGGTGACGGGGGCGGGGAAACACGTCGCCCTCGGCAAAAATCTCGATATTTTCGTCTTTGTTCCAGCTCTTTTCCATGCGTTCCAGTTCGATGATATACGCAAGGTTGTCGTTGCCCCACAACCGCATCGAGGCCCAGTAGGGCGCGCCGATGAGACGGTAGAAGGGCTTGGTGTTGCCGGCCAGGCGGCGGCTGATTTCATCGCCGCTTGTCCCGTCGATATCCCAGTTGGTCATGCAGGTGCAGTATCCCATACGCGTGGTGGGGCTGACGCCATCCAACCGCGTGCGCAGGTAGGAGGCAAACTCTTCCAGCGATTTGCCGTTGGCGCGCACGAGGGCGTCGCGGTACTTGTTGGGACCGCCTGCCAAAATATAATCGGGCATTTTGGCGGTGTCAATCTTTTCCCCCAGGAATTCTTCCATCATTTTGATATGGTTGGGGCACAGGCAGCCGAAGCCGACGTCGTGATACCCCATACGGTAGTCGTCGTCAAACATGATCATATCCAGGCCGCAGGTGCCCAGTGCCGCCACGTGGTTGCCGACGAATTCTTTCCATTTTTCATCGGTAGGGCAGACCATCTCGCGTGAGACTTTACCGTTTGCGTTGACGATGGGCTGATAGCCGCCGTCTTTGGGCAAATAGAACGTCCAGTTCCAGGAGCCGACCTCAAGGCCCGCCTCATGGAAGAACTTGGCGTTTTGGCGCAGCGTATCGATTTGCTCTTTGCCGTCGGGTGTGGTCGGGTCCTTGACGTCAACGCACAAAAAGACGCGCTCGGCATCCAGCCGCTTGATTTCACGGAGCATGCGTTCGCCGCCCCATTTGTTGACCATGCTGTTCAGGATCGGAACGGAGATTTTATAATTGCGGATTTTTGACATGATTGATTCTTCTTTCATTTTCGTATTTTGGGTCGGTATATTGATTATTTTGCGCGTTCGATATGCACGCTGGCACCGGGCGTGACGGACAGTTTCGTGACGCCGGCCGACACGGTCTGTTCGTATTGTACCGCGCCGGTACAGTCGTACGTCGTCACGCTGACGGGCAGCACCGTATCCAGGAACAGGGCGCCGCTGTCATTGGCCGCAAAGACGTCGGCCGTTTTCATTTGTGCCGTAAAGCGGAACGAGGTGTCGGTATAGAGGGCGGCGATGGTCAGGTCGTCATCCTGCACCCACACCTTGGTGTAGTTGGCCTCGGGATGTTCGACGTGCAGGGGGGCGTAGAGCAAAAGATCGCGGTGATCCGTCCAATAGGACAGGAAGTTTTTCACGGCGGGCAATTGCACAGGGTCGACGTTTTGGAACAGGACGGAAACCTGGGGTACGCTGAACAGTACGTTCTGCAGCATAACCGCCACGTTGCCCGGCGTTTCGTACTGCTTCCACAGCAGCATATCGGCGTGGACGGCCAGCGGGTAGCGCAACAGGCGCAGGGCGATGGTGTTGATGCGGTTGGTCACAAAATCGTTGGCACAGTCGGGGGCGCGCAGCATATTGCAATGGGAGACGACGTAAGGGGAAATATAGTTCATACGGTACTCCAGCATGCCGTGCGGCACAATGGTTTTAAGCGTCGTATCCAAATCACGCAAAAGGGCCCGGATGCCGTCGTACAAATCGGTGCAGTCGCATCCCGGGCGGGCCGGAACGGTCGGGTGGTTAAAGCTGGACAGGAAATCCAGTTTCAGACCGTCCAGATTGTAGGCCTTGACGACGTCGACAAAACTGTGAATGATGAAGTCGCGCACGTCGGGGAAACGGGGGTCGAGAAGCCCTGCACCGCCTTCTTCGCCCAGCAGTTTGTCTTTGAATTGTTCGTAGTGACTGTCCCGTGAACCGACGTAGGGGAAGGGGAACCAAAAGGCCACGCCGATGCCGTTTTCGTGTGCCTTTTCGACAAAGGCGCGCATATCCGGGAACTTGGACTTGACCACCTGCCACGAGCCGCACAGGTGATAGCCGCCCGTGCCGCGGCCGTCGTAGGACCAGCCGTCGTCGATAATCATACTTTTAAAACCGAGGGCGCGTGCCAGCGGCAATTCTTTTTCCAGGTCGCTCTGCAGGGGATTTTGGAAGCAGGCGTACCAGGAGGAGAACAGCGGCATGTCGCCGACAAAATCGTTGTCAAAAGGCGGGCGCTTGCCCGTGCCCATGGGGAAAGCGGGATGGGGGCACAGCGATTGCAGCCACAGCGAGGCGTCCCCGATGGTATCCGTCATCGGGCGGTCCGTTTCGTCAATGCGCAGCGTGAAGGAAAAAGTATTTTCGGCGGGCGGCACCTGTTCGAACACGTGGACTTCCATTTGCAGGTCGTCGTTTTGCGGGTCGTTGCGCAGCATAGTGACAATGCGGGTCTGCCTGTCCATCTCGGACAGGGCAAAGGTGCGGTAGTTTTTGCCGCCGAGCTCATACAGCGTGCACAGCGGCAGACCGTCCGGCATGCAGGCGTTCTGCTCGTGCGGGTACCAACCCTGCGGAATGCAGGAATCGCGCCCGCAACTCGGTGACCAATAGGCCAACAGTCCCGTCGTGGGCTCACACCAGTCGATGCGCGTCGGCGTCGGCTGCGAGATGTCGCTGTAGGTCAGCGTGATGCGGTACAGCTTCACGCCGCACGCGTCGTTATTTTCAATTGTGACGGCGGCGTCCGTCAGCGTCTCGCCTGCTTTTATCGTAAAAATACGGTCGCCGACCGTAACACAAAAACGGTTATCGTTCATTTGTACCCTTGCATCCTCTCACGTATTATACTTTATTGGTATAGCTTTAGAATATCCTCTTGCAGTTCCGGCCACAGGTCGGCGTTGATGCGTGCCTCCCACGTGTACGTGCCGTCATTGGCCACAGTCAGGACGGAATAGCCCTGCGTCAGTTTGTCGGCGTATCCCTTGGTGACGACGTTGTAGCTGCTGTAGCCGCTCGGCTGGCAATACGCCAGCGTCACGCCGCGGTAGGTCACGGCAAAGTCGTTGATGTGGTCGTGCCCGGCCACCACCAACTGTGTCGAACCGACATTCAAAATCGCGTTGAACGTGCCGCTGTTATGACCGCCGAAGCAGATGGTCTCGCGGCGCTGCCCCAGCAGCAGTTCCGTGCCGTTTTCGTTGGGCTGCCCGTAATTCGTCGGCACGTTTTGCGTGGCCTCGGTTTCCCCCGTGATTTCATCGTAGGCGGTCTTGTATTCGGTGAGTGGAATGTGCGTGAACAGGACCGATTTGACGGTACGTCCTTCGCACTCGTTAACCTTAGCTACAGATTCGCGGTACCAGGCAATTTGACTTTCTTTGATATAATCGTAATCGTTGTGACCCGGGTCGGTAATTTCATCAGCGTAGAGTTCCATATCTTCCGCTGACATATCGGCACCGGTATCCAGGAAATACAGCGTTTGAGAGATGGACCCGTCGGCGCCCAGCAAATGGAGATAATAGTTGCCGTATCCCCAAACGCTCTCGCCTGCAGCCGTCTTTTTCGTCGACGTGTCAATCAGGCAATGCCCGTATTTGGCGAACAGTTTGAGCATCCCCTGCCGCGTCATACTCCAGGGATTGTCGTGCTCGTGGTTACCAAGGCACAGTGCCCAGTACACACCCAGGTCCTCCATGGCCTGCGCCAGCTGTTTGGCACGGCGGCGGTTGAAGGACGAGGTGATGATATCCCCCGTGAATACGACCAGGTCGGGCTGTTCGGCCGCAATATTGCGGACAATCATATTGAAGGTGACGTCGCCCTTTTCTTCACGATGGTCAAGGTGCGCGTCGGTAAAAACGAGAATCTTGAAATCCGACGGGTCGGCCAAGCCGTCCCCGTTGATTTTCTGCAGCGTTGTTACCCCGTATTCGTTGGTGCCGCATACCACGTTATAGGCGGGATTGTGCACGGCAAGGGAGTTGTCGTACGCGTAGGTGACGGGCAAAATCAGCGTGACGACGCACAGGGCAATCAAAATGACGGCAAGCAGCACCGCGCCGGCAATACATAGAATCTTTTTGGTCCGTGTTGCGGGGCGGGCTGACGTATCGGTATTGGGTGTGCGCATGATTCTACCTCCGTTTTGCGAAAACCTTGATTTTAAACATTATCATACTATCCGTCCCTGTGCTTGTCAAGAAAATATACAAAAAAGACAAAAGAAAAACCATTCTTTTCTTGCTTTATTACTAAATTTTGCATATAATTAAACCATATAACCCGAGTTTTAACAGACAAAGGAGATTTTTTGCAATGAGCAGGGAAAAAACAGGCATGACCTTCGGTCAAAAAGCCAAGAATACCTGGGATAAAATTGTCCATAACCCCTCGTTTACCATGAAGGAACAATTTGGGTACTCCGGCGGTATTTTCGGCAATTCCATGGCGCAGGACGTCGAGGCGTACGCACTGACGTTGTTCTTAACGCGCTTTATGGGGATCGCCGCCTCCATGGTTTTGATTTTGGAGGCCATGGCCAAGATTGCCAGCATCATCGTCGACCCCGTTGCCGGCGTCGTTCTCGACCGCAAAACCAAGAGCGGCAAGAGTATGGCCAAGGCGTTCTCCCTGGTGACGCCGTTCCCGCTGGCAATTTCTTCGATATTGTTGTTCGTCGTGCCGCATATCGGCCTGACGGCGCGTATCGTTTACACCTTCGTTTTCTATATGATTTATATCGTGGCGGACGGCTTCTACGATATGTCGCTGTCGACGATTTCCGCCCGTATGACGACCAACCCGAGCGACCGCAAGAATTTCTACACGGTTGCCCAGTTCGCCTCCACCCTGGGCGGTATGCTGCCCAGCGGTC
This sequence comes from Clostridiales bacterium UBA1770, assembly GCA_002315325.1. Taxonomy (GTDB): domain Bacteria; phylum Bacillota; class Clostridia; order Oscillospirales; family CAG-272; genus UBA1770. The sequence goes on along the minus strand of DCGU01000098.1, from coordinate 4,122 downwards.
TGATTCCCGTCTTCGTCGCCATTTGGATGGACAAAGAACAGTTCATCTATTTGGGCTTTGCCATCTTTTTCGGCCTGCTCGGCTTCGGCATGATGCTCATCCCCTATTTCACCCTGCAGGAAAAGACGGCTGCCGCCTGGCGCAAAGAAACGCCCGTCAAGCTTAACTTCAAGGCACTGTTTTTAAACCGCCCCATGTGGCTGCTGATTGCCGCCAACCTGGTGGACTCCGTTCGTCAGGTTTGCTACAGCGGTCTGGCCTATTTCTACCTGGAAACGCTGGACGCATTTTGGATGGCGTCGGCCGCCGGTACCATCAGCGCCACGCTGTCGTATATCGGTATCGCGCTGGTGCCCATCATCGGCGCCAAGCTGTCCTCCCGTGACATCATTATGTACGGCTACCTGTGGACGGGATGTTTGTACGTGTTGTTCATCCTCGTCGGGTATCAGCACCTGTGGCTGATTGCCCTCATCATCGGTCTGGCCGGTTTCCCCAACGGCGCCATGAGTTCCTCCCGCAAAATTCTGTTGGCCGACAGCACCGACTACATGGAATACAAAACCTGGAAAAAGTACGGCGAGCCCGTGCGCAGCGAGGCCATGGTCTTCGCCTGTTCCTCCACCTTCAGCCGTATCGGCTCGTTGTGGAAGAGCCTGCTGCTCCCCGCCGGTTTGGCCATTATCGGCTACGTCTCCGCCAAATCCTTCGGTACCACGACGGTCAGCGTCGTGCAGTCCGAGGCAACGCTCAAAGGCATTTTCTATTTGATTACCATCGCCGGTATCGTCGGCAATCTCGTCCCGGCATTCTTAATCTCGCTTGACAACTATACGGGCAAACGCAAGGAAAAGATGCTGGATGAGCTGTACGAGATGCGTGCCGAAAAGGAAAAAGAATATCAAGCCGCACAGGTGACTGCGGGAGGTGAAGAAGCATGAAAAACGTTCGCAGAAATAAAAAAGTACGTTTATGGACGCTCGTTCTGGCACTGCTTCTGCTTGTTCCCCTGTTGGTTTCCTGCGGCAAAGAAAACAAGTACGTCAAAATCGGCGTGTACAATACGACGGACGGCCTTTGCACCTACCTCACGGGTAAGGCGCGCGGCCTGTTGACGCTCTCCCATTACGTTTATTTCTCGGACAGCATCGGGGATACGCTGCAAAAGCTGACGGCCGAGAAGATGGGCATCGACGTGGCGTATATCACGGTCGACGACCTGCAGTATTTGACCGAGGATCTGCCCGTCACCGTCATTTGCATCGACAACTACCAAAACGGTGAAATCCACGGGGTGTGGGTTGCCAATACGAAATGGCTGGAAAAGACCCCTACCTATTCCGCACGCTTTATCGATAACCTATGCGCCATCGGCAACTACTGTGCGAACAACAAGTTCGGCACCTACGCCGACAAACGCGCCGCCATGGAAGGCATCAGGGATTACGATTTTAACGATTATACCAATCCCCTGGAATTTGTCGCCATGTTTGCGGCACAGAACAATTTGTCCCTGACGGACGTCGATTTCGATTACCTGAAGGGCGAGGACGCGTGGACTGCCTACGCGGATATCACGCTCGCCTGTGATACGGTTGAGGTGTTCAACGCCCTGTGCGTTGCCGCCTACGAAAAGGTGAAGGACGTGCCGAATATTCAATCGTATGAAAAAATGTTCACGCTGGGTACCATGGCGGCCAAATTGACGGCCGCCTACGGCAACGAACAGGTTACTTCGCAATAAATCGTAAAATCGAGAAAGCATCCATCAAAAGATAAATCGATCCGACCGGTAACGGTCAATTTACACTTCCCCGTAAAAAAATCGAAAGGTCGATGACACACAATGATTACGTGGATTGGAAACGTGCTGGCGGCGGCATTGCAAAAAAAGGCGCCGCGGCATGCCAAAGACATAAAGTTGTCCTCGGATTTGCCGAACGTCCTGTGGGTACTGGAGTATCCCGGCGAAAAGCACCCGGACATACCGTATACGGACGCCGAACTGACGCCCGACTTTGTGCGCGCCGTTTTGCAGCCGTATCTGGACTTCGTGGATGCGCGGTACGATTGTTTCGATTTTCGCCTGCTGTTCCTGCTCAAATTTAAACTGTCGGCCGGCTCGTTCTTAAAGGCCAATCCGGATATCGAGGTCCTGTTAAAACAAACGTTCCTGGGGGCCAAGTTCACCCTGTGGCAGTCGGATGCCGAAAAAGCCGTGGTGAGCGAAGGCGGACGCAGCAGCGTCGATTCGGTTTGCTATTATTCGGAAAATCACCAATTATCGTTTGCCGTTGCGGAGCATCTCATCGGTACGCTGTACCCGAACGACGTTTTTGCCGTTGACGGAAAAACCGGGCAGGAGCACGTTAAGGCAGCCGCCGCACGCATGCGCACCTGGTTCTCCCTGCGGGAGCAGTTTGACGTGTCGGAATTCTATTCCGGCAATTATCAGCCCATCAATTTGGCAATCCTTGCCATGATCATCCGCTACGTGCGGGATGAGCGGCTCGTCGAGGCCGCCAAAGAAATGACCGACGTCATTTTGTACGATTACGCCGCCACAACGTTTGAAGGAACGTTTGTCAATGCCAGCGGCCGTGCCTATCCCCGCAACAATCTCTACACGTCCTACAGCGAGCCCAATTCCCAAATGGTGATGGAGGCCGTGTGGGGCAGTGCCAAGAAAACCAAGTCCTTTATCGGGCACACGGCATGGTTGTTTACCGCCATGATGCTTGCCCGTGACGAATACGGCGAGCCCTATTATACGGTGCCGTCTGAAATCGTAAACCTGGCGCACGAAACGGAGCACGAGGAGAAAAAGGCCTTTGGACTGTCCCTGTGCGACTATCCAGAGGCGGGACTTTGTGACGGTGACGAGCGGTCGCTGATGATGCAGCTGGGGTCCGGGGCGCTGACCAATCCCGAGGTGATTGACCAGACGCTGGGCCTGTTCCACGGCAATCACCTGGAACGCAACGATTTTCTGTATTGGCTGCGGGCATTGGAAAGCCCGCTCTTGTATCGGCTGGGGCTAATGCCCGCCGCATCGCGCTTCTTTCAGTATTTTCCCAACGGTATGGCGCTGGAACGTGCCGACGTTTACACACACCGCACCTCGTATTGGAAACTGTCCTGCGCCCAGCACTATCGCCCCGGTTCCAGCGGCGCGCAACAAACCGTGATGGCGGTAACGCTGCCCGGCAAACAAGCCGATGGTGCACCGCAGGCGACGGTTGTGTATACCAATCACCCGCTGCGCTCGTTTGAAGGCGGTAATAACGGCGGTCAGTTCGGTGCCGACCGCTCGCCCTCCTATTTCGGCGGCTACGGCATTGCCCCCGATGCCTGCGCGGACGGCAGCGTTTGTATGATGATATACCGTATCCCCTTTGTGCGCCGTGTTTTGCAGCCTTTCCGCATGCTGCCCTATACGCACACCTTTTTCCCCGAGGAATGGATGGACGACGTCGTCATTAACGGCCGCTATGCCTTCGGCCGCGTCGGGGAGAGCTTTATCGCCGTCATCGGCAAAAATCCCCTGGAACGGCGGCCCTTTAACCCGGCCGTTGCGGTGTCTGCACAGGGCAAACTGCAAAACAAAAATAAGTCGTTCGACCTGGTGCAGCACGGCCGCAACACGTATTGGATTTACGAACTGTCCGACGGCTCCAAAGAAGCCTTCGATGAGTTTATCGCCCGCGTGACGGCGGCCGAGATCGTCGAACGGGGCAGGACAGTCGTCTATCGCTCAACGTCGGAGTACAGATTGACTTACGGGGGCGTAATGTGCGTGGATGGGCGTATTGTTGACACCCACTACGAGTAACGGGGCGTAAAAACTGCGCCGACCGGAAAAGCGTACAAAGGTTATAGTTTTATTACGTGCAACACTTATCGGAAAACAAATTGATAAAGTGGATATAAAAAATTATGGTATTAGACGCGCTTTTCCTACCCTCGTTCAGCCCCACTCGCAGTACTTTTGTACAGCTATCGGGGGCTGAACGAGGCTTCTGCATCGGTTTTTCCTGCCCCTGCGTACCGATCCAAAAACGCGCATAAAAAAAGGTACTGCCGTGACGAACGGCAGTACCTTCAGACCACTGACAAAGCCTA
>DCGU01000061.1 GCA_002315325.1 Clostridiales bacterium UBA1770 | reverse complement strand
GAACCCTTTGTCAGCAGGCTGAGGAAGCCGGCTCGGCTTCCTTTTTGGATTGATTAAATATGAAATCGGCCTTGGCTTTGGTTGGGACGGATTGGCAAAACACCGTTTCAACCTGTGGCGGAACGATGCAGGCGTGGAAAAAACCGTAGGGGAGGGGTTTCCCCTCCCGAAAAAGACGCAAAAGGAAAACGGGAGGGGAGACCCCTCCCCTACAAAGAATATATCGATTTTTATCACGGTTGGTTACCGGGAACATCGTGTTACGGTCGTGTCCTCGGCAAAGTTCGGGACGTTGTACAGCACCAAAATCTCGGTGATGCCGTTGTCCGCAATATACTTTTGCACCGACCCCGTGTAGAACCGCAGGTCCAGCATATGCGTCTCTTCGTACTCGTCGACCGTGAACTGGGCAAAGGTGTTGGCAAAGGAGTCCTTGATGATGAGCAGTTTGCCCGTGCCGCAACCTTTGACGGTCGTCTGCGAACGGTTGGAACTCAGATAGACGCCGTATTGGTCGCGGCCCGTTAGGTACGAGCGGTCGTAAATGTCACTCGCCGTTTCGTAGCCGTTTTCATAGGAAACGGCATGCCCCGGGGCCAGCGTCCAGGCTTCCATCACGTCATAGGGGGCCAATTCGTAGTTGACCTTGTTGAACGCCGTACCGCGGAAATCGTCGCATAGCGTCGTGACGGTGTAGGCGTCTTTTCCCGTCGGCACCTCTCCCTTGGCCGTTTTCCATTGTGCCCAGGCGTAGTACGCGCCCAGCGTCGTCCAGTGGTGGTCGGTTTTGTAGTAGATATACTCGTCGGCGTGTGCCCGCAGAGCGTCCGTCACGTCGATGACGTTGATGCCCCCGCGCACGGCGGCATTTGTCAAAATCGATTGGTCGTATACCGGGGCGTAGGCGGGGAGTTTGTCGGTTAGGACGTAATCCGCCGTCGGGACGAGCATAACGGTCATGGGGATACCCGATGCCGCGGCATTGGCCTGCAGCACCTGCAATGCCTGCAGGTTTAACACCGCTTGATTCTCGTTGATGGACGTGTGTGCGGCCAGCAGGTAACCGTCGTCGCAGAAATAGACGCCGTTACTCTCCTTTTTGCCCAAGAGGCGGTCGAGCGTCGTTTTAAAGGTGACCCATTTGTCGCGAGCAGGGAACTGGTCGGACAGATAGTCCTCGGTGTCGTCGCCGACGTCGCCGGCGAACAGCCGCTTCCACGTGATTTTGGGGAATTGCGTCAACGTCCGCTTTTCGTTGGCGGAATAATATTTGTCCGGCACGAGAATCGACGCGATGACGCCGGCGGCCAAGAGAGCAACGAATACGATAGTTATTATTTTACGTTTCACAATTCGTCACCTCCTTAAAACCTAAAATACAGGAACGGGTTGTAGGAAGAGCTGATGAGGTACGACAGGCTCACCGCAAAGGCGCAGGCCATACCGGCACTCTCCGCCGCGGTGACAACGCCCACTTTGACGCGGGCGGCGATTTTTTGCCACAGGTTTTTGAACAGCGGCGTGGAAGCCAGTCCGCACAAAAGCAGCAGCGGCAGATAGGACAAAAGCAGCCAGCGCGTCGTGTCGGTGGCAAAGACGCCGCCGGCACCGAACATGGCGCCGAGGTACCGGATGCCGTCTGCCAGGCGTTCGTGGGCGAACAATACCTCGCCTAAAAGGATCATGAGCAGGGCATACAAATGGCGGAAAACCGCCGGGATGCGGCGCAGGCCCTTCAGCAGGAAGAGCTTTTCGCACAAAAGAATCGTGCCGAACCACAGGCCCCACAGCACGTAGTTCCAGCAGGCGCCGTGCCAGAGCCCCGTCAATAGCCAAACGATGAGGATGTTACGTAACTGCACGATAAGCCCCCGCTTGTTGCCGCCCAGGGGGATGTAGACGTAGTCGCGGAACCACGAGCCCATGGACATATGCCAGCGGCGCCAAAAGTCCGTGACGCTGTCGGCCGTGTAGGGGTAATTGAAGTTTTCCAGGAAAGTAAAGCCGAACATCGACCCCAGGCCGATGGCCATATCGCTGTAGCCGGAGAAATCGAAATAATATTGGAAGGCGTGGGCAACGATACCCAGCCAGGCACCGGCCGTGCCGACGCCCCCGTCGCCCGCAATGCCTGCTGCCGCGACGGCTTCCCACAGCATACCGATATTGTTGGCCAAAACGACCTTTTTGAATAGCCCCACGGTAAACCGTCCGGCACCGATGCCGAAGGCGTCCCACGAATGCGTGCGGTTGTCCAGCTGCTCCGCCACGTCGCGGTAACGCACGATGGGCCCGGCAATCAGCTGCGGAAAGAGCGAAACGTAGGCGCCGAACGAAATGATATTGTTCTGCACCTTGGCGTCGCCGCGGTACACGTCGATGGTGTAGCTCATGGTTTGGAAGGTGTAGAAGGAAATACCGATGGGGAGCGGCAGATTCAATTGCTGCAGCTGTGTGCCGAACAGCGTATTGATCGACGCAATGAAAAAGTCGGTGTACTTAAAAAAGAAAAGCAAACCTAAATTGACAAATACCGAAATGAGCAGGCCGATTTTCTGCCTGCCCGTCCCGCGATATTTATCAACCAGTTTGCCGCAGATAAAGTCCAATATCGTGGAGAATATCATCAGGCCGACGTAAATCGGCTCGCCCCACGCGTAAAAGACCAAGCTGAATAGGAATAAAACGGCATTTCTGCCTGCCCGCGGCACCGTGAAATACACCAGCAAAACCGCAGGCAGGAACAGAAACAAAAAGGTTAAACTTGAAAAAACCATATCGGAACGGTTGCGGGTTCCGGCGCTTATTCAGCGTCGGTGCCGTCTTCAACCTCGCCCTCGGGGTCGATTTCCGGGATAACCAGACCGCCGAAACCGCCAAGGCCGCCGAAGCCGCCGAGGCCGCCCATACCGCCGCTCTGGCTCCCTGATTTACGTGCTGTTCTGCACCTGCCGCTACGGCTGGGGCTGGAAGAACTTCGAGGCGGAAGTCAACAGCGGCAACGGCCTCAAACTCCCCCGCTGGATCAAGCCTTATATGTCCTACGTCCTGCCGCTCATCATTGCCGTCGTGCTGGTGCTGTCGGTGATTTAAATAAACAGCCATGCATCAATAAACAAAGCGGTCTCCGAATCGGGGGCCGTTTTGCTGTTTTTGGGGGTGTGAATAGGTTTTGATGGAATATGGTTCTCATTTATTATTTGACTATTGACAAATCAAACGGAATTGAGTATATTGGACTTAAGAGTCAGTTACATATGCAACTAATTTTTAAGTGATACTGCCGTCGCGGGATTGCCCCCCGCAGGAAAGGATAAATAATGACGTTAACTTTGGTACAAATCTACCTCATTGCTGTTGCGGTAATGAGCGTCATCACGTTCGGCGCGTTCGCCGTGGATAAAATTAAATCCCGGGACGAAAGTACGTCCCGCGTGCCCGAGATTGCCCTGTTGTCCTTTATGGGCTTCGGCGGCGCCGTCGGGGGACTGTTCGGTATGTACCTGCTGCGGCACAAAACCAATTTCAAAACCAAGTATCACTTCGGTGTCACGGTGTGGTTGGCGCTGGCGCTGCAGGTCGCGCTGGCCGTCTTTTTGGCGTTTTTCAGTGAAGTGCAGTGAAGGGGTGACGCGAGATGAATAATAATCACAATAACAATTACGAACAACGAAACCGCAACGAGTTCACCCACGGCGGCAGCAACGGCAAAAACGCAGGCCTGTTGTTCCGTTCGTTGCTTAATATGCTGTCCTTCGTCGCAACGATCGTCGGTGTGTGGGGCCTGACGACGCCCCGCGGCGCCGCACTGCTCGGCGACAAGATTGCCATCATCGTCACCGTCGCCGGCGCCGTCGTCCTCGGCATCTGCACGTGGAATAATTTGGTCCTGCCGATGGCAAGACAGAATAGGCATAAGTTATTTGCATGAACAAGTGAATACGGCAAACAAAAGGTGCGGAATCCGATTTGGATTTCGCACCTTTTGTCGTCGTTGTCGTATTTGGCAGGGCAGGGTTATTCCTTGCAAAGCACAGATTATAATTTGTCACGGGATAGATATCACATGTCGTAGGGCGGAGGCTCGACTCCCGCCGAAAGATGTATCTATTTCTCATAGCTAAGGTATCATAATGTCAAGGATGTTATTTAGCTTTCGAAATATCCAAAGTATCAATTCCTTATAGGTAGGATATCACTAAAACATCTAATGTGCATATTATATGGACGAATACTACGTTGACTAAAAAGCAACCGGAAATCGGGCATAAAAGAGGCAAAAGGTCACTCGGATAGATGGAGCAAATTCGCCAACACCAAAAATGCCGGAAACATGGCAGGTATTTTAAAATAATAACGGGCTGGAAAAAGAGATTCGGCTGATATAACCAAGCCTTCCGCCGATGCTTCGTCTCTCTTTTTTCCCCTTGAACAAGCCCGTGAGATTTTTTGCATCAACTGTATAGCCGGAAACGGCGTCTATTTGTGCAACGCATGGCTGTAGGATTATTTATACCCACGGTTGTTGACAATTGCGGTAAGATGGGGTATCATATCTATAATAATATTATATTGCGCGTAATAAAGACAGAATGGCGTTCTGTCCGAGAAAACGGGGCAATCGGCTCTGTGTAATTAGCATTTGGCTTTGCAATTCAAATATCATTTGACGTGAGGTACTACGACAATGAAAAAACGTATTGGTTTTCTTTTGCTGCTGGGCGCACTTGTTACGTTGACGCTGCTGACGTCGCTGCCCATATTGGCCGACGCAACGGTGGCGAATGCGGTGAACGTTTGCGGCACGGCATTTGAACTGGGGGATGACGCTAAGTACGTGTACGACGCTGCGGCGCCGATGACGTGTTTCTCGTACGGCCGGCGCAGCATGGGGCAGCTTTCCCTTACGGGCGCCATCAATCAAACGGACGTGTACAACGGCGTCACCGCGTACGGCACCGAAGGAGGAATCAGTTTTTCCTATGCATACGACGGCGCTTTTCAGACGGATAACGCAGAGGAGTGGAATATTGTCAGCGAATCCGGAAAAAACGTGAACGGCATTGCTGTCGGTGCGAAGATTGGGACAGGTGCGCTGATTATTCAAAAGTCATACGACGGCGTCACGTATCAAAACGCAACGAATATTGTGACCAACTTCTTTTCCACCAATCCTACCGGCGTGGAGAACTTTTATACGACGGACGGCAAGGATATATTGACGGGAACGTATTACCGCGTGATCGTTGCGTATAAAATGAGAAAACAAACCGCCAAGGGGTTTGCCGGTCTGATCGGCAACGAATACGAAACGGCCGAATGCGTGGAAGTGTATGATTTCTATCTTTGCATCAATACCGGTGTCATTGCGATTCATGATATGACGGCGACCGCATTGGATATGCCGGAATCCGATATCGATATGGAGACGCTGCTGCGCGGCGAAACGCTGCAAGACGGCGCCACCACAACGACCGGGTTCACTATCGATAAATTGGGGACGGCATATCAAGTATCCGTCAAAAAGAATGGCGGTTCCGGCACGTACGTTCGGGACGGGCAACAGTATACCGAAGAGGGAAAATATACGATAACGGCAATCACCAAACTCGGTAAAAAAGTCGTTAGTACCGTCTATATCTATCACGGCGGGGAAGACAAGGGATATGCAGCGTATTTCGGCAGTTCGCCCCTGCACGGCAAACGAATCTATGCGGATGCGGACGTGCCGACCTATGCAAAGACGGTTAACCTTTGCATCAATGCCGTTGATGATACCATGCCCGAGTTATGGGGAATCATTCGAAACGTGGAAACCGGCGACGTCGTGACGGTGCCGGCCGACAAGAGCGGACGTGCGTACGTATTGGACGTCGGCAAATACCAATGCGATTTCTATAACGGATTGGATACGTCGGGGTCGTTTTATCACTACTCCTTCAGTTTTGTCGTTTCATCGGAAGAGTCGGGTCCCCGTGTGAATTATCAAAATCTATTGTCCGCAACGAGATTTGAGGATCTGCAAACTAAGCATTATGAGGTTGCCTATCAAACTGCCGGCGGCGGATACGTATTCGTGTGCTTTGCGTTGGACGAGTACGAAAGTGCAAAGAACTACGCCTATGAAATTGAAAAGCGGTTCATCGAAACGGCAGCAGACGGTTTGTACTACAAATCGATGGAAAACCCCAACCTGAAGGTGAAGTATTTTGACTACGTTGAAATGACGGCGGCCATCAATTATTATGCCGGGTTGAACGTGGAGATCAACTATTTTAACGCCACCGATGAATTTACGTATAACTCCTACGGCGAGGAAATGCTGGAGTCGCTGGAATCTATGTCCCTGCGGGAAAGCATTAAAGTGTTCGCGTCGGAAGAGGACAGAAACAAACTGATCGATCGGCAGCCGTTCATCAACAACTTTACGTTTATACAGGCAGCGGACTTCGATTGTACCAAGGTCACTGCGTTTTGTAAGAAAAACGGACGGACGTATACGTTGGCGTTCGGAAAGGACGTTTCACAGCAGCTGAACGTGTCTTCCGTTTATACCATTACCGAGGAAAACGTATACGGTGAAAAGAGAACCAACGACGTCTATTTTATCGGTGAAAACACAACGTATTTGGACGTCAACGTCACGCGCAACGACAGTACGACAACAAAAAGGATTACAAACAACGACGTGGTCGGCGGTTACGTGAGTATTACGGCGGACAGCATTGAAATCATAGACGCAGTCAATGAACTGGACGACAATACGCTGATTGCCATCAAGGCGCCGGACGTATACAGCTTTGAAATCAAATGCCTCTTGTCAGAACTGAAAGATTTGGCGCTGTATAAAAAGGGCAAGTATGAAATCAAAGTGATCGACCGAATGGGCAATTATTACACGATCCTGTTAACGTTGACCGGCAGAACGCGGTACAGTGAATTGCCGGCAACGCTTATGTGCTTTACAAGCGCATATAACGACGTTTACGTCAACGATAAGACGGATGATGAAGAATTGTATTTGGACGTAACGGCCCTGAAAGAGGGCTTGAAGCGTGAGGTTGTTGCAGATAATTATACGACGGAAAGTTACCAAACGTATGCGGTTGTTTATGCGGCTGCCAAGGCTGTTTACGACAACGTGGATGCCACGCAGGACGAATTAACGGCTGCCGCGAACGAGCTGGAGACAGCCTTTACGCAATTGGTGCCGGCCACCTGCAGAATCGAGCTTGAAAACGAACTGTTGTTATTTGAGTGCACGTCGGAAAACCTATATACGACGGCATCGTACAGGAAATATAAAGCGGCCTACATCACGGGCAACGCAATTTCAAAGGATTTCAGCGTGCCGACTGCACAGGTGGAAAAGGCCGTGGCAGATTTGCAGGCGGCATACGGAGCGTTGGTGAGACGCGGAGATAAAAGGGTACTGCTTTCGGAATTGCATACGGCTAAGGCGACCGATTGCTATGCATACACGCCCAAAACCGCGGAGCAGTTAAACAACGCGTTTGAAAAGGCCTATGCGGTCTATCAGGATATTGATGCCGTACAAAGTCAGGTGGACGCGGCGGTTGAACTGTTAAAAACGTATGAGGCGCAATTGGTTCCGATGGCGGATTTCACCGCTTTGCGCCAACTGGTCAATCAAATTCGGGGGATTGATACGTCGCGATATTCTGCCGCATCCATTGCCGCACTGAAAAACGTGTACAATGCGGCCGTTGACGTATTGAGCAATAAAAACCGGACACAATACGAGATCGATGCAATGGTGCAGGAATTGACTGCCGCAAAAGCCGCATTGGTTTTGTGCGGGGACACAAGTGCACTGAAGAAGGAATTAAAAGCCGTCAGTGCCCTAACGTATTATTTATATGATAAAAACGATTTGTCAGGTTTGCGTATTTCTTATAAAAAAGCCTGTGAAATGATTGCCGACGGCGGTTATTCACAAGCCGAGCTGGACAGTATGAAAAACGAGTTGCAGAACCAAAGACTGGCTTTGTCAATCGACGCAACGCGGCAGGAATTGTACGGCGTGATCAAGAAAATTGAAAAGACCGATTTACAAGTCTACTCTGCCGCAGCGGCACAAAAGATTGCCGACGCGTATGCATCCGGGGCCAAGGCATTGTATGACGGTAACGCCGGCTATGACGTCGTGTCGGAAAAACTGCAAAAGATAAAAACGATTTTGCAGCAGGCCGAAGCCGATCAATCGGAAACGGCGCAGGTCATGACGTATTTCATCGACGTAGCATCGGCAACGAAAAAACAGCGGAATAAGTAATATCGACAAAGGGGTATTAAAGAATGAAAAAATTCAAACGGTTACTGAAAAGCGTTACGGCACTATTATTGACCATAGCATTGCTGCTGCCGATGATTGCGTGCGGAAACGACCCCGACGTCCCGAAAGACAAGGACAACGATCAAAGGGAAGAGCATAACGTAACCATTAATCAACAGAATCCGGGGCAGTATTGGGATGACGTTCCCGGTGACGGAACGAATACCGGCGACCCCAAAGCGTGGAATAAAGAGGAAACTCCCAATATTAATATCACGGTCATCGGCGGGGACAAGGAACTCCCGGAAAAGGAACAGGAACTGGGTGAACTGGCTGACGAAAATGCCGAGATTTATTCCATGGTGTTCTCGGCTGTACAAGTGGATTTAAAAAATGCCGGGTTTGAGGTATCTGCCGGTGTTGCGCAATCGGAATACGAGGATGGGTATTCTGCCCTCGGATTGTATTATGTTGACCGTGACGTCAATTTGTTTTCCTCCAATCAAATCATGTCTTGCGGATTTGTGGAAATCGTTGACGACGAGGACGACTATTACGATGCGTTTCGTTCTAACGAATTAATCTACGTGATTGATACCGATACGATAGAAGGGCAGACAAGTCAGGAAGACGATTTGTTCTACGTCTACTCGTATAATTATGAAAACATCCATTCCTATCACTTTATCTATCAAAATAAATATATCACGTATTATCAGGAATCCGAGATGCGGGTCAAATACACGGTACAGGACAACGTAAAGGAAAATTACGACCTGTTGCTGGGCAGTTTGTATAATTACGATACCGACAGGTACGTGTATGACGACTCTATATTTGACGAATATCAGACGCATTCGGGCATGTCGCTGTTTTCTGAAGAAGATTATACCGCGTTGGAACTGCTTATGAAGGAACAGGTGGCGGCCCAGGAACAGGCCGGTTACTATGTGGAGGAGTTGACCATCGTTTATATATCGCCCGAGGCGATTCAGACGTATCTGCTGAGTGACGAAGAGGAAACCTTTTTCGGTTACAGCGTAAGTGCGTTGACGGAATCCTTCGGCCTCGGCACAGCGCTGACGTATACGGCGAACGGCTTCGAGGCGTCTTCCGTATTAAAGTATACCGAGCAGAATTATAACTGGAAATCCTTCCTAATCAAGTGCGGTATCGGCTGCGGCATTATTTTGGTCGGCGCCGTCTTGACCCCCATCACCGGCGGCGTATCGTTCGGTTGTGCGTTGTTGACCATTTCCAAAGTGACGGTTACGTTTGCCCTGACAAGTGCACTCGGGACGCTTGCCACTGAAACGGCTTCCGGGTTGCTGCAGGGCAAAACCATCGAGGAAGCGTTGAAATCGGCCACGTGCAAGGGCCTTACGTCATTTGCCAACGGTTTTATGATTGGTGCAGCCATTGCTTCCGTAGGCGTTGTTTCCGGTATCATTAAACCTGTGGCGTGCTTTGCTGCCGGGACTCCGGTATTGGTGGGGTACGTTAACGGCACGGCACAGTATCAAACTGTAGAAAATATTAATGTTGGCGATTACGTATACTCGTATAACGAAGAGAGCGGTTCGATTGAACAAAATATCGTGTCTGAAGTTTTTGTGCACGAAGTCAATGAATTGGTGGAGTTGACAATCAATGACAGCGTCATTCCAACAACAGCCAACCATCCCTTCTATTCCGCAGATCGGTGCGGGTGGGTTGAGGCCGGCAATTTGTGCGTCGGTGAAAAGGTGTTGTCTGCCAATGGCGAGGCAATCGTCGCGTATAAGAACGTGATTGAAATCGGCCCTGTTAATGTGTATAATTTCACCGTTGATAATGCGCATACCTATTTTGTCGGTGAGGCGAGCGTTTGTGTACACAATCAATGTAATACACTGGGCAGTAAAAGAAATAAGGCTGTATCTGATGCGTGGAAACAAGAAGTACAGAACGTAAAAAACGGCACGTCAAAATACAACTGGAGCCCGTCGGAAGTCGCCGAATTATTGAAAAAAGGAAAGATATCAGGGTATGAGGGGCATCATATCGTGCCTGTAAACGAATTGATCGGAACGGCCAAAGAGGCGTTGATTTCTTCTGCGGACGATATCGTTTTCTTGAGTGTAGAGCAGCACGTTGCTGTACACGCAGTAGGCGATACGTTGGAAGCTACATTGCCGGTGCTTAAAACGATTGTCCCGTGGATTGCCGAGAGACTCGCACTTTTGCTGTAAGGTGAATATTATGGATATGAATAAAAAAATCAACGCACTGGAAAAAAGATGGGGGCCGTTTACAGCGGTCAATCATTGGCGCGAACAGTTGCCGCTCCCATTCGTAACGCCAAACACAAAACTCAATTTGTTGTTTGACCCCGTGGATGTGAATCTGTTTGACGCAGCGTTTTTCGGGGCTGTCGGTATGCACGTTCCATCCCAATTAGGCGAGTTTTATCAGGTGACAAACGGCTGCCGCCTGTTCTCGGACAGCTTATGTATTTACGGATTGCAAAAACGTGCCATAGACGTGTTGGAACCGTATGACGTCCTTACGGAGACGAATAAGGCAAATATCAAGTTGGCCAAATTAGGGGCAAAGTATATTTTAATTGGATCTTTGGGCGGACAATATTGGCTGGCCTATTCTATGGAAACACAGGAAAAAATAATTGTACTAAATGCCGACAATGGGAAAAAGGTTAAAGAGTATCAGGATTTTGACCAATGTTTTGATACGTTATTTAACAATCTTATGAAAGAATATGACGACGTGGGCAGAAAAATACACGTTAACAAAAAATATAGAGACGTGCCGGTACTGAGTAATCTTTCATTTGAAAAGACCCTCCTATTATAAAGATGCATAGGTGAGTGCCTGCTCACGTGGTGGCGTTTATGACCCTGTTGGCGGGCGCCATGGCACCGGGATACGAGACAGACCTATT
>DCGU01000001.1 GCA_002315325.1 Clostridiales bacterium UBA1770 | reverse complement strand
TTGCAACTTCATTTTACAATCTACAGAAACATTTCTTTTTTGAAAATAGGAAAACCTTCCGGAGTAAAATCAATTTTCCCCGCTAGGTAATCTAAGTATCTATCGGCAATTGCAATTAAATCGGATAACGTTTTTATCATATATTAGTGTTTCCTCGTACACTTTGTTTGTATGGAAACACGAGAGTATGCTTGTTTGAAAAACACTCGTATTTCCAGATTGTCGATGCGAACAAATCGTCCGCTGTGAATGATATTTGTTGCATAAACAAACGTTGGTAGCATTCGTTTATGCTTTTAAGAAAATCATATGCATCACTCCCCTTACTTGCATACCTTTTTGTTTTTTAATACGTCTTGCGCTTTTCGGCCGCCATCTCGGATACTCCGTACGTTTCCATCATTTCTTTTTCGGACATTTCTTTGGTGGCTTCATAGGGCATCATAGTTTCCCCGGTAATCGCCTTTACAGCCCATTCCAGTTGACGGTACGGCGGAACGTCCGATGTTAATCGGCGCGAATATATCGGCGTAAAACCCAATTTATCAAGATAGACGTGCATAATCTCATGCATAACGTGCATTCTGGGTCCGCCGGCTTTTTTCAGTCTCGCGTCATTATACACACTTTCTTTGATTTGAATTAAATACCCGTTTTCCGATAGCGCGCATTGTGCCGGCACGTCCACCGGCAGTGCATCGTTATAAACAACGACGTAACCAACGTCCTCAAAATCCTCCAAATCAGGCAATCGTTCCAAAAGAAAAATCGGATCTATCGGTTCGTCTTCGGAAAAACCGCAAATTGACCGGAATAATTTAGCGTATAACCGTAGTTCATTTCGGCTTGTAGGCCGAATTTCATAATCCATTATTTGTCCTCCCTGTTCAACAATTTCATAATAGCATTGGCAGTCTCCTCATCCATTTTTTCAAACGACCTTTGAAATTGTGCTGCTGCCAGGCGCTGATGCGGCCAGGCAGACCGCAAATCAATTTTTATTTGTGTTTTGGATTCTTCAATGGATTGATATAAATCAGCCTGCTCTTCGGAATTCAGGTGATAATGTTCAATCAATATCGGTGCCCACGTTTCAGGAACGTTCTTTTTCCCATTTTCAACGGATGATAAAAAAGGCACTTTGCAACCTAATAAATCCGCAACGTCCCCCATTACTTCATGATGTTTTACTCTTAGGACTCGCACAAATTCACCAAATTTCGTGTAGCTCATACGTTTGCCTTCCTTTCTTTTCGACAATAGTATAGCGCAAGTTTGCCAACATGTCAATAAGTTATTTAACCTTTTTGGGGTTAAGTGCTTTTGTTTTTTCCAAAATATACCACTGAAAAGGGCGGCAGCGGCCGCCCTTTTTATTATTCTTTATTCGTTATTTTTTATTCTTCGTTAATCGTCACGTAGGGTTTTTCGGGGATCAGCACGGAATCGATGGCGTCCGGGCGGAAATTGGCCTTGACGTTTTTCAGGTTAATCGTCAGGGGCGCCTCTTTCGTTGCGTACACGCGGGAGGTTTCTTTCAGGCCCGTGAAGGTGACGTTTTCCAGCGTGATTTCGGACAGCGGTTCGCCGCACTCCAGCACGTCGACGCCGTCGTACATCGACACCAGGAAATAATCGGCGTTTTCGATGGTACAATTGCGGAAGACGATATCACGGTAGGGCTCGGGAGCCGGATAATATTTCGTGGCAAAGTGCAGGAAGACACCGTAAACGTTGTGGCGCCCTGCCTCACGCGGGAGCGTATTGGCCTTATCGCGCACGGCGTCGGTGCCGCGGTTCTGTACGATGCTCATACGGTGCGGGTAAATACCGGGGCCCCACATGCGGGTGTCCTCGATTAAGAAATGCGTGCCGCCCGCACGGAAGAAATCGCAGGAGGTGTTCAGGTCGCAGTGCCGCACGACCATATTGGTCATGTTGATACCGGCAATGCAGTCGTCGCCCGTATGGAAGGTACAATCC
Organism: Clostridiales bacterium UBA1770; assembly: GCA_002315325.1. Classification (GTDB taxonomy): domain Bacteria; phylum Bacillota; class Clostridia; order Oscillospirales; family CAG-272; genus UBA1770. The sequence continues at coordinate 8,656 of DCGU01000001.1, read as the reverse complement.
TCAATCAGGATTCTGTCGCTGCAGTGCATATGCACGCCGTCCGAGCTGCCCAGCGCCGTCACGCGTTTGACCGTGACGTCGGTGCATTTTTCAATCTCGTGGCAAAAGTTGCCGCAGTTGGCAATAGTATACCCTTCCAGGTAGACGCCGTCCACGTTGGTCAAAAAGATGCCGTGCGGGCCGCGGTAGCCTTCCTCGCCGTGCGGGTCGTTGCAGTCGTCCCCGTCAATAAGGGCATCTTCCTCGCCGATGACGGCAAAGTTACGCCCGCCGTAGACCGAGAGAATGGCGCGGCGGTATTCCTGCCAGGGCGTACCGTAGTAGTCGCGAATCAGTTCCATATCCGAGCGCATCTCGACGCCCGCGGGAATGGGGAACACGGCGTAGTCCTCGCACACGTCACTGCCGATGATTTTGGCACCGGCCTCCAAATACACCGTGGTATCAGAATAGGCCAGCAGCCCCGCCACGCGGTAGGTACCGCGGGGGAACACGACAACACCGCCTTCACGGCATTTGTCGAACACGGCCTGAATTTGCGCCGTTTGGAATTCATTGGCATCGGGCTGCACGCCGTGATCCGTCACGCGCAGGACGGTTTCGTGCCGATATTGTGCGGGAATACGGGAAACGTCAAACATAATTGTGCCTCCGTAATATATATAGTACCTTTTTTTATTTCATACGTCGAAGGAAATAGCATGCAGAATGGATGAATATTATCATAACCACGACCGCTTTACATAAAGACGCCTACCCAAAGCGCACGTGTTTTTCCCATCGGTTGAAATAGCGTTTGATACAAGAATGAACTCCTTCCACCGGCAGAGCCGGTCCCCCTCCCCCAAGGAGGAGGCTTTGGGAACGAGCGCGTTCTGTGCCTTTTTTACCGGTTGCTTTTACTTACCGTTTAATTTATAGTATGCAATAATCGCCGGGTAATCTTTGAATGCCACGTTGATATCCACGTCGCCGGTCACGCCGGCCATGGACCCGGTATTCGTATACTGCCACATGCCGTACATCGAGCTGTATACCGTTTCGTTGGTTTGGCTGTATTTGTACCCTGCGAACCAAACGTCATACAGGGCCTGGATGAAGCTGCTGTTCATGGCGTTTTTCAGGAAGTCGTTGTTGGTGTAGAGACCCGGGAACCAACCTGCGTCAATCATCGACTCCATATACGTCGTGATCATATTCGTCATCAATTCTTTGCCGATATTGCGCTGCTCCTCCTTTTCGATATCCAAATAAATCGGATACTCGAAGGTCTTTCCGGCAATCAGCTGTTGCAGTTTTTGGATGTCCGCCGCCATTTCCTTTTCATTCACAGCATAGGAAGCGTAATAGCATCCCACGTCCAATCCGGCGGCTTTGGCGGCAGCATAGTATTCTTCAAATCTCGTGTCGACGGATAGATTGGACGTAGCAACACGCAGAATAACGTAATCCACTTTTTTGGCCAGTTCGACAAAATCCACGTCCCCGTTATGGGAAGACAGATCGACACCCAGTGCCAGTGCACCGTTGCCGTCCCCGGCAGCCCCCACCAGCACGTCGTACACGTTGATATACCGCTCGACGTAGGAGTGCCCGCAAACAGAACAGCGGTAGATGATATTGCCCATCCGTTGTGTGGTCGGCGGCGTCACTTTGCGCACGTATTCGTGCCCTGTCGCCGGCAACCGCTCGGAAACCGTACTGTATCCGCAATCGTTACAGGTATAGACGGTATAGCCCTCGGCCGTACAGGTGGGCGCCGTGACCTTTGCCGTAAACGCATGGCCCGTCGGTGCCGTTTCGTCAGCCTCGTAGCTTGCAAAACATACGCTGCATTCGTATTGGGTATGTCCTTCCGTCGTACAGGTGGGTACGTTGACCGATTTGACCCAGGTGTGTCCCAGCGGGGCCGCACCGGCCACGGTAAACTTCTCGCCGCAGGTATTGCACGAGTACGTTATCTGTTCGCTTTCCTCACAGGTAGACGGGATTGACGTCACGGAAAAATCGTGCCCGAGGGGCTCGACGAAATCCGTCTGCCAAATATAACCGCAGAGCGCGCAAATATGCCGCGTATAGCCGGGCTCGTCACAGGTTTCGGCAATCACCGTCGTTCCGGCAACGAGGTGCGAACAATACTCCTGGCTGCAGGCGCAGGTACTGCACAATGACAATAACAAGACAACACACAGCAGTGCGGCCGATATGAGGGTCCTTTTTTTCACAGCGCTTGATCCTCCGGACAGAATACAATAATCAAGTAAGTATAACACAGATAGGGACGCAGGTCAACCGCACACCCTTTTTTACCGGGGACAATTGCGGTTTCCAGCAGTTATTTTTATCATTTATGTTGACAAGCACCCTTTTTTTGCGTATAATAGTCACACAATATAAATATATAGTATAACGCTATGAAGAGAAGAGTAGTTTTTGCGGCAGAGTACAGAGAACCTCACGCGGCTGAGAAGAGGGATCCGGCACAAAAATGAACATGGTCTCGGAGCGGCGCACCGACCGTATTTTTAATACGCAGGCTGCGACGGGTGTACCCGTGACAGTACAGGAGTATGTTGGTACTCCATAAGGTCTTTGTCGTGAGGCAAAGATGAAGTAAGGTGGTAACACGGAGCGCGGCTTCGTCCTTTCAAACAGGATGAGGCTGTTTTTTATTTTTCGCATCAATACGCAAGGAGGAGAATCGGGTTTGGAGGAGCAAAGCATACGTCCGATTATTGAAATCAAAAACCTAAACAAAACGTTCCAAATACGCGGCGGCGAGTTCACTGCCCTGCGCGACGTGAACCTGACGATAAACGAAGGTGAAATCTTCGGTATCATCGGTTTGTCCGGTGCCGGCAAAAGCACGTTGGTCCGCTGTATCAACTTTTTGGAAAAACCGACCGAAGGCACCGTCACGGTGGACGGCAAGACGCTGAACGAGCTGTCCCCAAAGGACCTGCTGCTGGCGCGCCGCAACATGAGCATGATTTTCCAGAACTTTAACCTGCTGGCACAGCGCACGGCCCTTAGCAACGTCTGCTTCCCGCTGGAGATTGCCGGCGTCAAGCACGCCGATGCCGTCAAACGCGCCGCAGAACTGTTGGATATCGTGGATTTGGGCAGCAAGGCGAAGTCCTACCCGGCACAGCTGTCCGGCGGACAGAAGCAGCGCGTCGCCATCGCGCGGGCACTGGCGTCCAACCCCAAAATCCTGTTGTGTGACGAGGCCACCTCGGCACTCGACCCGACCACAACGGCGTCCATTTTGGAACTGCTGAAGAGTATCAACCGCAAGCTGGGCGTCACCATCATCGTCATTACCCACGAGATGCGCGTCATCGAACAGATTTGCGACCGCGTGGCCGTCATCGACCACAGCTGCATTCAGGAAATCGGCCGCGTGCAGGACGTCTTCATTCATCCGCAGTCGGATATCGCCAAAAAATTGGTGCTGCCTGCCGCAGGTGAGGTGCATCAAACCATGTCCGGCAAATGCCTGCGCCTGATTTTCGACGGTATGAGCAGCGAAGAGCCCGTACTTTCCAACTTAACGCTGGAGTGCCGTGCTGCTGTCAACATTCTGTACGCGCACACCAAAATCATCGACGGCAAGGTCATGGGGCAGATGCTGCTCCAGCTGCCGGATGACAAATCCGCATGCGCACGTATCCGCGCCTTCCTGGATGAACGCCATATGAGTTACAGCGAGGAGGACGTACAGCATGATTGAGAAAATTAACGCATGGCTGGGCCGTCTGACGCTTGCCGATTACGGGCAGGCCATCCTCGACACCCTGCTTATTACCCTGGTTTCCACAGCGCTTGCCTACGTGCTGGGCATCGTCATCGGCGTCGTCCTATACGGCACCGACAAGGACGGCATCTTCCCGAATAAGCCGGTCAACACCGTGCTGGGGTTCATCGTCAACGTGCTGCGCTCGGTTCCCTTCATCATTTTGCTGATTCTCTGCCAGCCGATTGCCAAGGCCATCGTCGGCACCAAGATGGGCAACACCGCCTTCGTGGTGTACCTGACCATCGCCGCCGCGCCCTTCGTCGGCCGTATGGTGGAATCGTCGCTGAAGGAAGTCGACCGCGGCGTCATCGAGGCCGCCTCTTCTATGGGTGCCTCCAACTTCCAAATTATCTATAAGGTGCTCCTGCCCGAAGCGCTGCCCTCGCTGCTCAACGGCTGCGCCATCGCCCTGACCACCATCCTGGGCTACACGCCCATGACGTACCTCATCGGCGGCGGAGGCCTGGGCAACTACGCCATCACCTACGGTATCTACCGTTTCAATTCCAAAACCATGTATCTTACTTCCCTTCTGCTGATTATTTTGGTGCAGGTCATCCAGGAAATCTTCCTGCGGACCGCACGTAAGAATGACCACAGAATCAGAAGAAACAGATAAAGAATAAAGACAAGGAGAATTTACCACCATGAAGAAAATTATTTCTCTCGCACTGGCACTGCTGATGCTGTGCAGCGTATGCCTCTTCACCGCCTGCGGTGACAAGAAGGACGACAAGACCATCGTCGTTGCCGCTTCCCCCACACCCCACGCCGAAATCCTGGAAATCGCCAAGGAAATCCTGGCCAAAGAAGGCTACACGCTGGTGATTAAGGAATATTCCGACTACGTGCTGCCCAACACCGCCACTGAAGACGGCGAAGTGGACGCCAACTATTTCCAGCATCAGCCCTACCTGGACACCTTCAACGCTGAGAACGGCACCCACCTGGTTACCGTTGTGAAGGTTCACTACGAACCGTACGGCATCTACGCCGGCACGGCTAAAGCCCTGTCCGAACTGAAGGACGGCGACTCTATCTACATCCCCAACGACGGCTCCAACGAAGCGCGCGCGCTGTACCTGCTGGAAGCGCAGGGCCTCATCACCATGAAGGCCGGTTCCGGTATGACTGCCACCGTGAAGGACATCGAGTCCAACCCCCACAACTACAACGTCGTTGAAATGGAAGCCGCTCTGATTCCCAATGCCCTGACCGACTGTGCCGTAGCCGTAATCAACGGTAACTACGCCATCGGCGCCGGCCTGTCCGTGAAGAACGCCCTGGCCGTTGAGGACAAGAACTCCGCCGCTGCCCAGACCTACGCCAACATCCTGGTTGTCAAGGCCGGCAACGAGAACAATCCCGCTATCCAGGCGTTGGCAAAGGCCCTGCAGAGTGAGGAAGTCAAGAATTATATTAATTCAACTTATGACAATGCGGTCATCCCGATTTTCTGACCTGTAAAATAATATTAAACATAAAAGTGCTGCTCACCCGATTGGGTGTGCAGCACTTTTTTATGATTGTTCTTCCGGGCTTTCCAAAAGGTCCTCAATCGTACAGCCCAACGTTCGGGACAGCTTATAAAGCGTCTGTGCCTGTGCCTTATCGATATCGTTCACGCGCTGCTCGTAGAGTTGAATGGAACGAACGGCAACGCCGGACGTCTGGGCGAGTTCCGTTTGCGACAACCCTCGACTTTCTCTGATTTTTTTGAGTTTCGTTTCGGTAACAACATAATCAAATCGTGTATCCATGGATTCACAAAAGCGGGTGATATCCATCTCGTGAAACGTCGGATACATGGATATGATTTCGGTCAGCGGGACACGGGCAAAGATATCCTTGAAGCGTTTTGCGCTTTCCCATTGATATTGCGCCAACGCCCAGCCCGCCCAATACTCCGGGGACCGTTCCGCTGTATAAATCGGTTGGGGAAACGTCTCATCGGGATAAGCACTTGCCAACACTGCCCTTGCCAATTCTTCGCCGGATTTGCCGGAAATCACGGTAGGGTTTCCCCGTTCAAATTGTTCCGCGACGCCGCAGGTGACAAACAATTTTGCGAAAAAGTCGGGGGCAAGATTGCATGTATTGATTGCGTAATCAAATGCCCCGGCAAGGCACTTTTCGGCATCATTTACGTATAATTCGCTGTATGCGGGGATCGTCATTCCCAATCTCCTCTCTCATAATATCCATAACGAACAGATCGTCACGATACGCGCCGTTTTTTTTGATTTCATTGCGGTAAACGGTTCTTGCCGTATTATCTCTGGCATAAAACTTCGGGTAATATATTTCTTTTTCCACCGGTTCCGCAGACACAAATTCAATCTGCCGGAATGCTTTTTCGGAAATCAAAACAATCTGTGCACCGAGTTTTCCCAGGCGAAGCGCTGTGTCCAAACTCCGCAGGGGCAAAGCGTTGGAAACGAAAGACTGTGCATAGGAAAAATAGGAATCGTCCGCTCTGTAACCGATGACTACGTCATAATCGGCTGTATCTATCGAAAAATGCTCGATGATATACTCCCGTGCATCTGCGGCAATCTCGCTGTCAAGCGTGAATATTCTGTTTTTCAAGAGTAAGGCAATCCAGTTTAACACACTGTGTCTGCCGTCCAAAAGATTCAATATTTTCAAGCCGTCGGTCTGCAGGCAATACTCATTCACAAAACCGTTTTGGTTCTCTTTGCACGCCCATTCCCTCGCCATTTCAGGCAGTTCCGTGCAATAAAAGCCGCGGCCGTAGTCATTGCTTTCTTTGCCGAGCGCAAGTTCCGGCTTTTTAATAATATGATTACTCCCGTGAAGGATTTTCATCGTGGGCATTCTTTTTCACCTCTATCGTTGCAATGATACAGTTTAATTATATCGTTACAGCGATAGTTTGTCAAGGGATACCGATAATACTACCATAATGCAGTGTGTTCCAGAGGACACGGTGCGGGAAGTTACGGTGTAATCCGAAAGGGTTACACCGTTTTTCCTTTTATTACGCAACATATGAGGGGTTCTTGCGGATTTCTTCCATTGCTTTGATTATTTCCTTTTCGTCCGGTACGGTGATGATTCTCTCGGCGGCGGCACGCTCGGTAAAACGCACATGACAACCTTAAACGGCACGGTGCTTTAAAAGAAAGATATTACCAAAGACGTGAGTATCATCAAAATATTGCCGTAAACAAAACCGGCCCCGACGGTTAGCAAAATAACGCTAATCATCGGGGCTGAAGCTTCTCATACTCGTTTTCGTCAATTTGCAATCTTTCAAGCACGCTGCGAAGCGGCGTTACAAAATATACAAACAAAGAACACCCGATAGAAACGTATTTCTACGAATCTATCGGGTGTCTCTTTACCTCGCTTTGCTCGTGTGTTCTAAAGTATTTTGAAACTGTCCTTAACAATCGAGGCAATAGTGCCAATCGGAGATTTCCGGCATGCAGCCGGGAATGAGGACGTCGGGGACAAGTCCGTACCGCCATTTGGTCTTCACGCCGCGGATGGTGAATTCCTTTGCGTCAGTAATGGTGACGTCGGCGCTGACCGGCGTTTCAAAAAAGAAGGAATTATTGGCCTGACGGAGATCCGACAGGGGTTCGTAGCTCTCACCGATTTTTTCACCCGCCTCGTCAAATTTTTCGCACAGGTAGACGTGATCCTTGGTATAATGCGGGGGTGTGTCGGGCATCCAGTAGCCGTTGATGGCGCTGTTGACGTCCCAGAACAGGATATTGTCGCGCACCAGGGTACGGTTGGTGTGATAGTGGCCGTTGATGACCAGAATCACGGTGTTCTTACGCAGGACGTTGGCCTCCAGGAGCAGCTCCAGCATTTCCCTGTAATCGCCGATTAAGTCCTCCTCCACCGACCAGTCTGCGATGCAGGTGGCGTGGCCGACGACGATGCAGTGCTTGCCCTGCTTTGCCGCATCATGCAGGACGTCTTTCAGCCAAATCAGCTGTTCCGGCCCCAATGCGTTAACGCGGTCGTTATCGCTCGGTGCGCCGTGCGAGCCGGCATAGTTGTGTTCCCAGCCGCCGTCGGGCCGGCGGGAATAATTCGTGTCCGTGAAAATCAGGCGGTAGTCGCCGCGGTCGCAAAAATAGTACCCCTGCGTACCGGGTGCCGGCATCGTGCCGTCAAGGTTGCATTGTACGTCCGTTTGGTTGGTCAGGTGCGGGGTAACAAAGGCCATTTCGTTGCCGCGCTCCAATTCGTGGTTGCCGTAGCAGCCGAACACGGGCAGGTTGTACTCGTTTTGCAGGTAGGCTTTCAGCACTTCGGGCGAGTCCTTGTAATTGTTGCAAAAGTCGCCGGCGTGCAGGACAAATGCCGAGCCGTGCGCGTTTGCCCGCGCCATAATGGTCCGCAGGTCATAGACCCCCGGGCAGTACATTCCTTTGCTGTAATGAAAGTCGGCGAATACCGTAAATTTTAAATCCATAAGATACCTCACGTTTGCAGGGATGATTATACGTAATTATAGAAGGTAATGAAGGGGATGTCAAGCACAAGCTGCCGTAAGGCAGCTTGGGGGGATGCTGAAAGCAGACAGAAGGGTATTTCTTTGCCGTGGCAATGAACTCCATAAGCCGTCCTCTTGAGGAAGGGGGACCACCGTAGGTGGTGGAAGGAGTTCATCCTTATATCAAGCGTCATTTCAGCCGGCAGACAATTGATTACCCGTAGGGCGGGTTGCTTGTCGCCCGCCGGTGGAAGTGAGTTTTGTTTCCTTCGGAAACGCATATTCGCTGCGCTCTCTATGCGGGCTGTCACGGCAGTTGCTGTGACTGGGGGATTGTATCCGTGGCAATGAACCTAAAAAGCCTCCACCGCCGGGGGAGG
>DCGU01000084.1 GCA_002315325.1 Clostridiales bacterium UBA1770 | reverse complement strand
AATAGGCTTTGTCAGTGGTCTGAAAAACGGACACGCAAATTGCGTGTCCGTTTTTGTTATCCTTTTTCTTATTATTCCAAACTTTCGGTATCACTTTTTCCAAACCGCTTCTCAGCCGCTTCAATTGCACGTTTGGCAAATAAAGTGTAGATGACGAGCGGGATGCCGAGCAGCGCCGCCAGTGCCGACGTCAATTGCAGATTGCAGATATCGAGACCGAACAGCGTGAAATGCAGGTCACCGGTATATTTGACGAAAGTCGTACCGATTGTCTGCCCCAAGAATGAAAAAGCAGAAACAATAATGGAATAAAAACTTAAATAGACCGTTCGTTCTGCCTTGGGCAGTTTTAGGTAAACCATGTTGCCGCAAACCAACGTCATACCGGGCGCCCAAATATTGCCGTTCACAATAGCGATATAATAGAAGATTTGGGAATCGGCAGTAATGAAAACGTTACACAGCCACGCCGTCAAATAGCCGGCGAACGTAACGGCAAACGTCACAAACCAGCCGAATTTTTCACAAAACAGCGACCACACCGGCGTCATCAGCATAATAATGGGAACGGAAATCACGCCCGCCAGGGAAATGATGGTGTAGGGCATATGCACGTTGCTGATTAAGTGAATACTGAAAAAGTTACCGATCACGGCACCGGCAAACGTATACAGGCAGGGGATGAGAATTGCCAGGATAAAGGGCACGTTGGACAGCGGTTTGAGCATCATTTTCAGGCCCACGCGCTCCACCGAGGATTCGTACGGATACTCCTTGATTTTGCCGAAACGAACACAAATCGACGTGACCACCAAAACGGCGGCACCGGCACGCAAAATGACAATGGCGGTGAGCTCCGGTGTAATACTGCCCCAGGCGTAACCGCTTTCTGTCATTTTATCCAAGAACAGACTGGCTAAGAAGGCCGTGACAACGTTGAGCACACTGTTGGGCATGGAAGCCAACGCCGTATGGTTAACACGCTTGGCGAGCGGCAGGCTCTGCATCAGCCATGCCGTGAAAGCGGGAGAGGTAAAATTACTGAGCAAAGACGCCAGCAGCGTGGCGGCGAAATACAGCCACAGTTTTGCCGACGTTGCAATCGGCAAAAACGGGATAACCGTAATCACCACGTAGGTCGTGAAATTGTTGATAATTGCCGAGAGCAGCATAATTGACTTACGTCGTTTGAAATGCTCCCAAAACAGGGGGGAAATATACTGCACGATGGCGCAGAACGTCGTTGCCATGGAGACGTACCCGATGAACTCGTCCTCTGCCCCCATCGCCAACAGCAATGCGGAAAAGAAGGTGCCGGCCGTCATCGCCGAAATAACGGTGTCCAGATACCCGGCCACTAACATGGCGGAACGCGCAGGGGCGCAGCCGTCGGCATTTTCCACACATGCATCCACGAAAATCCCGTATATTTTTTTGCACCAGTCTTTGATTTTTGACATAAGAATCGTCCTTTGTCATATCATTTCGTACTCAATAAAAGTTATTACGTAACAGCCGCCAAAAGTATATCAAATATTGCCGGCCTTTGCAACAGGTTTTTCTTCAATTATCGATTGAATTTACGGCACCTTTTTGCAGGTTCTCCCCGCCGCCGCGTGCATTTGCCCCGACACCCGCCCAAAATGCGCAAACTTCGCTTGATTTTGCCGCTTTTTGCCCGAAAAATCGAGATTATTTTCACAAAAACCGCAAAAAAGGTTGCAAAACCGGTTACAATATGATATACTATACGGCAGTTGAATAAAAAAGATGGAGAGTGGGTTTCGGTCCACTCTTATTTATTGCCCATTTCAAATCGGACTTTATTTAGAAAAGGATTATTGCATGAAACGTTCTACCATTACCGAAACCGTGCGGAACCTGCTGCAGCCCGAGGCCGAACGCCAGGGCCTAACGCTGTGGGACGTCGAATACGTCAAGGAAGGCGCCACGATGTACCTCCGCATCACCATCGACAAACCCGAGGGTATCACCATCGACGACTGTGAAAAATTCCACAACGCCATCAATCCCATGCTGGATGAAGCAGACCCCATCGAGGATGCCTACATGTTGGAAGTCACCTCCCCCGGTTTGGAGCGCGAACTCAAAACCCCCGCGCACTTTGCCGCCTGTGTCGGCTGTGAAGTGGAACTTCGTTTGTTTGCCCCGTACAACGGTGTCAAAAGTTTCACCGGCATCCTGCAGCCCTGCGGCGAAAACGGCAGCGTCTGCATCACGCTTTCGGACGGAAGCCCGCTTACCTTTGAAAAACAGCTTGTTTCCAAGGTCAGCACCGTCTTCCATTTTGACGCTTGATATACACTCTTTGAAAACTATATCGCCCCTTATTCATATTTCAGAAAGGAATCGGAACCAAAAAACATGAGCAAAGACGGTAAGGAATTATTTGACGCCCTGGATGCGCTGGAAAGAGAAAAGCACATTCCCAAGGCCTATATGCTGGAAAAAATTGAGGCAGCGCTTGTCTCCGCCATCAAAAAGGAATATAACACCACCAGCATTCGCGTCGCATTCGACGCAGAAAAAATGGATATGCGCGTCTTCCTGCAAAAGGAAGTCGTTGCAGTCGTAGAAGATCCCGAAAGCCAGATTTCCCTGGAAGAAGCCAAGGCCATCAGCAAGCGTTACACCATCGGCAAGATGGTGGAGACGGAAGTTAAAACCAAGAACTTCCGCCGCTTGAGCGCCGCTGCCGCCAAGTCTGTCATCATTCAGGGTATTCGCGAGGGTGAACGCCGCGCACTGCAGGAAGCCTACGAAAACCAGTGTGACAAGATTATCACCGCCGTGGTTGCCAAGATTGACCGTGAAAACGGCACCGTTGTGCTGGAAACCGGTACGTCCCTGGCTGCCCTGCCCGTTTCGGAGCAGCTGCCCGGTGAGACCTTCAATATCGGCGACAAGGTAAAAGTATACGTCACCGAAGTTAACTCCGAGACGCGCGGCCCGCTGGTTCGCCTGTCCCGCACCAATCCCGGCCTGGTTCGCCGCATGTTTGAATTGGAAATCCCCGAAATTGCCAACGGCACCGTCGTGATTAAGAGCATTGCCCGCGAAGCAGGCTCCCGCACCAAGATTGCCGTTTACTCCGCCGAACCCGACGTCGATCCCGTAGGTTCCTGCATCGGCGCCCGCGGTTCCCGTATCAACGCCATCGTTGACGAGCTGCGCGGCGAAAAAGTGGACGTTGTCAAATACAGCGAAGACTATGAAGAGTACGTCAAGGCTGCCCTGTCTCCCGCCACGGTAATGGCCGCCATTCCTGTGGAAGAGCGTTCCTTCCGTGTCGTCGTCGCCGCAGACCAGCTCTCCCTTGCCATCGGTAAGGAAGGTCAGAACGCCCGTTTGGCTGCCCGTCTGACCGGCTGCAAGATCGATATCAAAACCGAGTTTTAAATAAAGGAGACGAACGGACCTCCGCTCGAAACTCTTGAAGCATGGAAAAAATAAAAAAAATACCCATGCGTCAATGCATGGGCTGCAATGAACATAAACCCAAAAGCGAATTGGTTCGCGTGGTCCGCGCACCGGACGGCAGCATGAGTTTGGACCGCACCGGCAAAAAGCCGGGCCGCGGTGCCTACGTCTGCAGCGCACAGTGTCTGACCAGACTTCGCAAATCCAAACGACTGGAGCACACGCTGGAAACGTCCATCCCGGACGAGGTGTGGAATCAGTTGGAAAAGGAGTTTCAAAACGATGCCGCAAACGTCTGAGCAAGCGGTGACACAGGCAATCGGCCTGTGCAAACGCGCAGGCGCCGTTGTGTGCGGAACCGAGCTCATCTGCACCGCCCTGCACGGCGGCAAACCGATGACGCTGGTTTTAACCGCATCCGACGCGTCGGCGGGAACGCTGAAACGCATCACCGACAAATGCACCTTCTATCACGTACAGACTGCCGCCCTGCCCCTTTCCACCGAACAACTGGCACAGGCGCTCGGCAGCAAAGGTTTGGTTGCCGCCGTCGGCATCACACAATATCAGCTCGCGCGCTTGGTTGCCGGCAAGCTCGGCCTGGAACTGCAAGCGGCGCAGGCGTAAACAACAACCGTACATTACCACCCATATATACAGGAGGATTTTCACGTATATGGCCAATAACACTCCAAAATTTAAAGTCAACAGTTTCGCAAAAGACATGGGATTGCAAACGAAGGACGTTACCGACATTTTGACCGCTGCCGGTATTCCTACGTCGCCGCAAATGGGACTGGAGCCCCAAATGTTCGACCTCGTTTTCGATTCTATTACCAAAAAACGTCAAATAGATAATATCGACGACTATCTGGACGGTGTCGCTGTTATTCCCGCCAAGAAAAAGGCAGCACCGGCCCCCGAAAAGAAGGCGGAAGAAAAGCCCGCGGAAAAGGTTGCCGAAAAACCCGCAGAGAAGGCAGTCGAGGCACCCGCCCAAAAAGCAAAAGCGGTGCCCGCACCCGAAAAGAAAGCGGAAGAAGTACCGGCACAGGCACCCAAGGCTGCACAGCCTGCCGCACCTGCGCAGGCGCAACCTGCCCAAAATACGCAGCCGCAGGCACAGCCCGCACAACAGGCACAACAGGCTCCGTCTGCCGCTCGTCCCGCACAGCCTGCAGCACAGGGCCAGCGTCCCGCTCAACCTGCCGCACAGGGCCAGCGCCCCATGGGTCAAGGCATGGGTCAGGGACAGAATCCCGGTGCAAACCGTCCCATGGGCGGTCAGCAGCCCGGTGCAAGACAACCCTACCAGAACGGACAGCAGAACAACGCCCCCTACAACCGTCAGGGCAACAATCCTCCTGCCCCCGGCGCACAGGGTCAGTTCGGTCGTCCCGCTTACCAGGGCAACAATAATCAAGGCGGTTTCAACCGTCCTGCAGGCACAGGCTCCTTCGGCGGCAGCGCCCAGGGTGCCGGCAATGCCTACGGCGGCAATCGCCCCGCATTCGGCGGCAATAACAACGGTCAGGGCCAGCGTCCGATGGGCGGTCAGCGTCCGATGGGCGGCGGTCAGCGCCCGCAGAACGGCCAGCGTCCCGGCGGTTTCGGCAATCGCGACAAGGACGACAACCAGTCCGGCGCACCGCGTGAAACCTTTAAGGTACAGACCATCACCAGAGGACAGACCCCCAAGGGCACCGTGAATAAGCCCCAGAACCTGGGTTCCACCCGTATTGTTGACACCCGTTCCGGTGACGTCGATCTGTCCAAGTACGACGATAAGCTGTACAGCTTTGCCAACGATGCCACCAACAACGCCCGCGGCGGCAACCAGAAACTGCGCAAGCAGCCCCAGTCCCAAAGACAGGAAAACGTACGCGGCGGCAAAAATGCTTTCGCTAAAAAGCAGGCACCCGTTAAGCAGGTTGTCACCTTAACGATCCCCGATGAAATCATCGTCAGCGATTTGGCTGCCCGCCTGAAGGTCACGGCCGGTGAAGTCGTCAAGAAACTGATGATGCTGGGCATGATGGCCACCGTCAACCAGACCATCGACTACGATACCGCAGCACTCGTCTGCGAGGAAATCGGTGCGAACTACTCCCGCGAGGTGGTCGTCACCATCGAGGAAAAACTGTTCGATACCGCAGAAGATACCGAAGAAACGCTGTGCGAGCGCGCGCCCGTCGTTTGCGTAATGGGTCACGTTGACCACGGTAAAACCTCCATTTTGGACGCCATTCGTAACACGCACGTCACCACCGGTGAGGCAGGCGGTATTACGCAGGCCATCGGCGCTTACCGCGTACACGTAAAAGACAAAGACATCACCTTTCTGGATACCCCCGGCCACGAAGCCTTCACGGCCATGCGTGCCCGCGGTGCCCAGGCCACCGATATTGCCATTCTGGTTGTCGCAGCCGACGACGGTATCATGCCGCAGACGGTCGAAGCCATCAACCACGCCAAGGCAGCCGGCATCGATATCATCGTTGCCATCAATAAAATGGATAAACCCTCTGCCAACCCCGATCAGGTAAAGCAGGAATTGACCAAATACGACCTGGTGCCCGAGGAATGGGGCGGCGACGTTATGTGCGTGCCCGTTTCCGCCCTGACGCACCAAGGTATCGACGACCTGCTGGAAGCCGTGCTGCTGGTGGCCGAAGTGAAAGAGCTGAAGGCCAACCCCAACCGCCGCGCCAAAGGTATCGTTATCGAGGCCAAGCTGGATAAGGGCCGCGGTCCCGTTGCGACGATTCTCGTACAAAACGGTACCCTGCACGCCGGCGACATCGTCATTGCCGGCACTTCCGTCGGCCGTGTACGTGCCATGAACGACCACAACCGCAAACCCATGAAGGAAGCAGGTCCCTCCGTTCCCGTTGAAATTATCGGTTTATCCGAAGTACCGGCAGCCGGCGACGAGTTCAACGCCGTTGAAGACGAGCGTATGGCCAGAGAATTGGCCGACAGACGCCGCAACAAGGCCAAGGAAGACGATTTCAAGGCCAATGCCCGCGCCAGCCTGAACGATCTGTTCGCACAGATTGCCGAGGGTGTCAAGGATCTGAACATCATTGTCAAGGCAGACGTTGACGGTTCTGTGGAGGCCGTTCGCGCATCCCTGGAAAAGATTTCCAACGAAGAAGTCAAGGTTCGCGTCATTCACGCTGCCGTCGGCGGTATCCGTGAAAACGACGTTATGCTGGCTGCGGCTTCCAACGCCATCATCGTCGGCTTCAACGTTCGTCCCGACAAGGCCGCCATCGACAGTGCCGAACGTCAGAACGTTGAAATCCGCACCTACAGCATCATTTACGAATGTATCGAAGAAATTACCGCCGCCATGAAGGGTATGTTGGCACCCAAGTTCAAGGAGAACCTGCTGGGTCATGCCGAGGTTCGTCAGACCATTCACGTGCCCAACGTCGGCACCATTGCCGGTTCCTACATTTTGGACGGTAAGGTCACAAGAGCATCGCAGATCCGCGTTGTCCGTGACGGCGTCGTCGTCTTCACCGACAAGATCTCTTCCCTGCGCCGCTTCAAGGACGACGTCCGCGAAGTTGCCGAGGGTTACGAATGCGGTATCGGTCTGGAACGTTTCAACGACATTAAGGTCGGCGACGTACTGGAAGCCTATATCATGGAAGAAATTGCCCAATAAATTATCACCATACAAATAATCGGAGGTACTACGTTATGACTGATTACGGTATTCAAGTGTACAGTGTCCGCGACGAACTGGGTCGCGATTATGCCGGCACGCTGGCTATGTGCCACGACCTCGGCTACAAGGCCGTAGAATTGTGCGGCTTCGGCGGTTACTCCGCCAAGGATCTGCTCGATTTAACCGAAAAGATCGGCGTACGCATCAGCGGCAACCACGAAAGCTGGCAAGCCGTTAAACCAGACCGCATTGACGAAACGATCCGTTATTACAAAGAACTCGGTTCCCCCAATCTGATTATTCCCGGTCTCGACCTCTCCAGCCGTGAAAAGCTGGACGACTTCATTGCCCTGTGCAACTACGCACAGCCGATTTTGGAGCGCGAAGGTTTGACCTTCGGTTATCACAACCACAGCCACGAATTCCTGCCCACCGAGTACGGTGCATTCATTCACCGCGAACTGGAAGACAAGACCAAGATTAAGTTCGAAATCGATACCTTCTGGGCTTGGAACGCCGGCTCCGACCCTCTGGCCGTTTTGCGCGGCCTGTCCAACCGCGTGCCCGTCATTCACCTCAAGGACGGCTTCACGGGCGGCAGAGGCATGGCCCTGGGCGAAGGCGCAGCACCCGTTGCAGCCGTTCGCGAACTGGCCCTGTCCTACGGCATGGAAATCGTTGTGGAAAGTGAAACGCAGCAGCCCACCGGTCCCGAAGAAATCGGCCGCTGCATCAACTATCTGCGCACGCTGGAAGCATAATCATGAGCGAATTGTCGTTACCACTCACTGAAAAAGAATACGACAGAGATGCCTATACCCGGTCCTTTACGGGCCGGGTTCTCTCTATCGTGCGCACCGACGAAACACACGTTGACGTCGTCCTTGACAGAACGGTCTTCTTCCCGGAAGAGGGCGGCCAATGCTGTGACGGCGGCACGCTCGGCGGCTTTCCCGTCGCGCACGTAACGCTGTCGCACGGCGTCATCACCCACACGCTGCTTTGCAGCGCACAGGACGCATTGCCGCAGGCCGGCGATGCACTGTCGGGCGAGATTGATTGGCAGATTCGCCTGCGCAATATGCAGGTGCACTCGGGCGAACACGTCCTCTCGGGCGCATTGTACCAAAAGTACGGCTTTGCCAACGTGGGATTCCACCTCGGTGCCCTGGAAGTCACTGCCGATTTCGACGGTATGCTCTCCCCCGCCGAATGGAAAGAAATCGAGACGCACGTCAACAACGTCATCCGTGAAAACCACCCGATTACCTGTTTTTATCCCGACGCCGAAACACTGGCAAACACCTTTTACCGCGCCAAACGCGAGGTGGAAGGACCCTTGCGCCTGGTGCAAATCGGACAGGACGGCTGTATAGACGTCTGCGCCTGCTGTGCCCCGCACGTGGCGCACACCGGGGAAATAGGATTGCTGAAAATTTTGCGCACCGAGCATTACAAAGGCGGCACACGCGTATGGTTTGCCGCCGGCCCCGACGCGCTGACTGCTTTCCAAGCCCGCGTGGAACAGGAAGATGCCATTTCCGCCCGCTGGTCGATTAAGCAGGGCGAGCTGGAAGCCGCATTTGCCAAAATGGACGAACGTCTGTATGCGGCGCAGGGCATGCTGAAAAAAGCACAGGAACGCATGGCAACTATGGCCGTTGCTGCCGCGACACCGCTCGGTTGCGTCTTTTACGTCTGGTTGGAAGGCATGGACGTCAACCGCCTGCGCGACACCGGCAACCGTATACTGGCATCCTACAACGGGGATACCATCAAGGTGGTCGCCCTGTTCTCGCTGCGCGACGACGGCAAAACGACCGATTACGTCCTGCTCTCCCGCGAGGGCGGCATCAATCTGCGCGAAGTTGCCCCGCAGCTCAACGCGGCGCTCTGCGGCCGCGGCGGCGGCAGTCCCGCCATGATCCAGGGTTCCGTCACGGCGGATAAAGCGGCCGTCGACACCTGGTTTGCGTCATCCGCTCTTTTCAATTAA
>DCGU01000007.1 GCA_002315325.1 Clostridiales bacterium UBA1770 | reverse complement strand
CCTGCGGCAGTTAAGAGTTAAGATTCGCTGCGCGAAGTTAAGATACCTGACGGCAGTTAAGATGCGTGAAGAGCGGGAGAAACAGTCATCGGCAATTTTACGTAAAATACAGCAAATCTACCAAAAATGGCGGCTGCGCATGCACGGCCGCTGTTTTTCGTTTTGCCGTCTTTGGTTGGCAAAACGGGCACTGCCCGGGGGATTTCGGTGCCAAAACCACGTTCTTGCGCCAGTCTTTTTAACAAAAGTGCACCGGTTGCGCCGATTCCGGCCAACAAACAGCGGCACACAAATTCGGCATATTGTACAAATCGACGTCGAGAATTCTTTCCGCTTTTTGTGCATTTCGATTGAAAGTGTTTAATTATTATGCTACAATTAAGGTACACTTAATCGAAAGCGTATTCGATTAAAAAGAAAAAGAAAAAAGAAACACAGAGGAGGACCACACTATGACTTCATTGCGCAAAGTATTGGCACTCTTTTTGGCAGTGCTGATGACGGCCGGTATCTTCGTACTGGCGTCTTGCAAAGAGAAGGAACCTGACAAGGGCCCGGTCAACGAGTATGGTGACCGCGTCGGCGAATATGACTTCGGCGGCGACGAAATCACGCTCTTGGCACGCGGCGGCTATTCGTTCGTTATTCCCGACGAACTGTATTCCGAAGCACTTCCCAACATTTACATTGCGGTTTACAACCGTCAAAAAGACATTGAGAAGCGTTTCAACGTTTCCATGAACATGATTCTCGGTTCAATGGGCGACGTTTTGGCCAAATTCGGCGAGGCCGTTTCTGCCGGTACCAACGATTATGATATCGGTGCCGGTCACATGAAATTCGACGTTGTCGCTGCAACCGAGGGTTACATGCTGAACCTGAAAAAGCTCACCAATATCGATTTCGATATGGACTATTGGTCCCAGGCTTACAATGACATGTGGAGCTACAAGAATCTGCAGTATTGGGGCACCGGTGATATCACCTCCGACTATCTGGAACAGCTGGTTGGTTTGTACGTCAATATGGACGTATTTAACCAGTATCATTCCGACGTTGACCTCGGCAAGCTGATTGACGACGGCAAGTGGACCATGGAAAAAGTGGAAGAACTGGCCGGCGCATACTATGAAGACGTAAACAACGACGGCATCCGCAACAACGGTGACGGTTATGGGTACGTTGTTCACTCCCGTTGGGAGGCTTCCTCCTTCGCATACGGCGGCGGTTTCACCCTGACCGTTAAGGAAGGCGACAAGTACAAGTTCAGCATCAACAGCGCTGAAAACCAGGCTATTTACTCCAAACTGTACAGCCTGTTCAACTCCGATTGCTATAACTACATCGACGCCGATTCCGACCTGGATCCCGCCGGTTATTACATGTTTGCACCCACCCGTCTGTCCCGTATGGCTACCCTGCGTGACGTGCCGTGGGAATTCTCCGTTGTCGTTATGCCGAAGGCTTCCGAAGAGGACAGCTACCGTTCTCCTACGTATGACGGCGTTCCCTGTATCGGTGTTATTTCGACGCTGGATACCGGCCGCTACGATGAAATCGGTGCCGTATTGGAAGGCTACGCTTCCGCCGGCAGCAAAACCACCACGCCCATATTCTTTGAGAACGCATTGCAGTCCAACTATTCCCGCAATGAGCTGACCTTCAAGAATTTGGAACTGATCCGCAGCTCCGTTTGGATTGACTGGGGCTTCTCCTGGTGTTCCTGCATCAACACCGATGCTACCACGGACGCCATCGACCTGCTGCCCGGCGATTCTCTGGCTGCTAACCACGCTTCCGTTTCCACTGCACAGGCTGAATACGAAAGCTTGTTCAACACCCGCATCAACAACCTGTACAACAAACTGGAAGAACTGTCCAAGAAGGAAGAAGCCGAAGCAAAGGCAAGCAAGAAATAAGCACACGTTGAAAAGTGAAAAGAATCCCTGCGGGATTCGTGAAATACGCTGTGCGTGTGAAATGCACTTCGTGATGTATCACGAAGCGCGTTAAGGTAAAAAACCGGCCGAGTTCGCTCGGTCGGTTTTTGATTTTATTTGAAATGAGATGCGGGAGACAGTGAAGAGTGAAGATGCCTGCGGCAGTTAAGAGTTAAGATTTGCTGCGCAAAGTTAAGATGCCCAAGGACAGTTAAGATGCGCTGTGCGCAGTTAAGAGTGAAGATTTGCTGCGCGAAGTTAAGATGCCCAAAGGGCAGTTAATATGAAAACCGACTGAGGGCTTCTCAGTCGGTTTTTGTATTATTTCAGCATTTCTGCGGTTTCGGGGGAGAGCTCACGGACAAGGGCGCGGAGTTCGTCGTCGCCCATGGCCGTGGTACGGCCGCCGGCATACGCGGCGTCGATGCGGTCCTTCATTTTAACGACCAGGTCGTCGTGCTTGGCAAAGCTGACGGTGTTGGTCTGCATCATACTGTTGAGCCAGTGGGTAACACCCGCCAGACCGCAGGTCTTATCGATGGCCACACGGGCGGGGCGGCCCAGCAGTTTTTCGGTATTAAAGATGTTATAAATTTCGTCGTTTTTCAGCAGGCCGTCGGCGTGAATACCGGCGCGCGTAACGTTGAAGTTACTGCCGACAAACGGCGTACGGGGCGGAATGGTGTAGCCGATTTCGTTTTCAAAATAGTCGGCAATCTCGGTGATGACGGGCAGGTCCATACCATCCGTCGTGCCGCGGAGCGACGCGTATTCCATCACCATGGCCTCCAGCGGGCAGTTACCGGTACGTTCCCCGATACCCAGAAGCGAGCAGTTGACGGCGGAGGCACCATACAGCCAAGCGGTCGAGGCATTGGTGACAACCTTATAGAAGTCGTTATGGCCGTGCCATTCCAGCATATCCGGGGTAATGCCGGTGTAGTGCTGCAGACCGTAGATGATGCCGGGCACGGAACGCGGCAGGGCGGCACCGGGGAAGGAAACGCCGTACCCCAGCGTATCGCAGGCACGAATCTTGATCGGAATGCCGTAGGATTCGCTCAGGCGCTGCAGGGCGTCGGCAAAGGGAATGACAAAGCCGTAAAAGTCGGCGCGCGTGATATCCTCGAAGTGGCAGCGGGGACGAATACCCATCTCGAGTGCCTCACGGATAACGCCGAGGTATTTATCCATGGCGCCTTTACGCGTCAGCCCCATCTTGGTATAGATATGATAGTCGGAACAGGAAACCAGAATACCCGTTTCCTTGATACCGAGCGATTTGACCAGTTCAAAATCCTTGGGATTTGCGCGAATCCAAGCCGTGACCTCGGGGAACTCATACCCCAGGTCCATGCAGGCCTTCAGAGCGTCGCGGTCCTTTTCGGTATAAACGAAAAATTCACTCTGGCGAATGAGGCCCTTGGGACCGCCCAGGCGGTGCATCATCGTGAACAAATCGGTGATTTGCTTCACAGTGAAGGGGGAGGTCGACTGCTGTCCGTCACGGAAGGTGGTATCGGTCATCCAAATCTCTTCCGGCATGTTCATAGGCACCATACGATGGTTGAAGGAGATGCGCGGTACGCGGTCGTAGTCGAACAGGTCGCGGTACAGGTTGGGTGTGCTGCGCTCCTGCAGCGAATAGTGGTACGACTGCTGCTCGATCAGATGCGTCGTCTCCGAATATTCGGTTTTGGTATCGTTAATCAGGATGCGGTCATACCCGCCGGCAATACTGTTCTCGCCGTCGATGACCGTTATCTGTTTCTTTTCCGTATCCATGATGGTTGCCTCCTTTGCCGCCGCAGCGGCCCGTATGGAACGAGTGTGCCCGTTTTTGCAGAAAAAAACGACAGGCTGACCGTCCCATTGTGATAATAGTGCTATTATACCGCGCAAATTGCAGTATGTCAATATCTATATTGCAAATATCGTATATCTATGTGCTTTGCTACTGTCATTTTTGCAAGTTTGTTGCATCATTTATTCATTTTTGGCACTTTCATCTGAGAGCTTTTGCCATCCATACAGCAGTTTGTCCCGCAAAAGAATTGACACCTTTTTCTTTTTTTAGTATAATAGATATATGTTTGCGTTTGCCGACGTCGTTGCGGCAGCGCAGAAAGGACCGATTCAAATTGCCCATGATGAACCATAAACGCACACAAAGAGTATATACCCCTGCCGCCGATATGGCGTCCTATATTACCAACCTGGCACGACACGGCGACCGTATTGCCTATGCGTGGTACGGTCGTGATGCGGCGCACCCCCTGCAGGAGATGACCTACACCGCTCTGACCGATACCGTCAAAAAAACGGCGTCGGGACTTACGCAGTCGGGACTGGCCGGCAAACGCATTGCCCTGGTCGGTGAAACCTCCCCCGAATGGGTGATGACGTACATGGCAATCCTGTTGTCGGGCGGCGTGGCCATCCCGATGGACCGCGAACTGGCCGTGGAAGAAATAGAGAACATGCTGGCCTTTGCCGAAGCAGACGCTATCTTCTTCTCGCCCCTGTTCAATGAAAAATTCGCGCATTTGGCCCAAAACCATCCCACGGTAAAAACCCTGATTGCCCTGGAGCCGAACGGCTGCGTCTTCTCGGACGCCCCCGGCTTTTTGCCCTACGCCGACCTGCTTTCCCGCGGTACCGCCGATTACGTACCGGCACCGACGGCGAACCTGAACCGCATGGCCGCCATGTTGTTCACGTCGGGCACGACGGGGTCCTCCAAGTGCGTCATGCTCTCCGAAAAGAACGTGCTGTCCGCTATGAACGCCGCCTGCGAATGCGTCGAATTCTTCCCGGACGACACCATTCTCTCGGTCCTGCCCATTCATCACACCTACGAATTATGCTGCATGCTGGCGGGGTTGAATTACGGCATGAAAATTGCCATCAACGACTCCATCAAGCACGTTATGAAGAATATCCAATACTTTAAGCCGACCGGCATCGTGCTGGTACCGCTGTTCATTTCGACGATGTACAAGCGCATTTGGGATGAAGCGCGCCGCAACAAACAGGATAAAATCCTTTTGCGCGCCCTGCAGCTGTCCCGCGTAACGCGCCGCATCGGTTTGGATGCACGCGATAAAATGTTTGCCACCGTCCGCTCTGCCCTGGGCGGCCGCATCGTCAAATTCGTCAGCGGCGGCGCACCGCTTAACCCGCGCCTGGTCCGCGACTTTGAAGAATTCGGCATCAATATTGCCGAGGGGTACGGTATCACCGAATGTTCCCCACTCCTGGCCGCAAACCCCTATTACGCCCCCAAAGCCGGTTCCGTGGGCCCCGCCGTCAACTGCTGCCGCGTCTGCATTAAGGACGGGACCGTCAACGACAAGGGCTTTATGGAAGGCGAAATCTGCGCCAAGGGCGATAACGTCATGCTGGGTTACTACAAAAATGAAGAGGCCACGGCCGAGGTCTTTACCGAAGACGGCTGGTTCCGCACCGGCGACATCGGTTACGTGGACAACGACGGCTATATCTTCATCACCGGCCGCAAAAAATACGTCATCGTGCTGGAAAACGGCAAAAACGTCTTCCCCGAGGAAATTGAAGAATACCTCGGCCGCGTGCCCGGCGTATTGGAATCCGTGGTGCTGGGGCGCCGCGTACCCGGCGGTGACGAAATCATTTTGACCGCCGTCATCGTACCCGATACGTCCGCCTTCCCCGCCCGCACGTCGCGCGCCGACATGGAGGAATCCATCCGTACCGCCGTCGGCAAACTCAACAAAACGCTGGTGGCCTGGAAGCAGCTGCGCAGCATTGAGTTCCGCGACACCGAGTTTGAAAAAACGACGTCCAGAAAGATTAAGCGCAATCTGGTACATTGAGCCGACTGCGCAACGTAAAAAAAGGTGTATCCGCAAAAACACGGATACACCTTTTTTATATTTCAACGTGACAAACTATTACAGCCATCAGCTATCGGCTATCAGCCATCAGCTATTCGCTATCTGCTATCGGCTATCTGCTATCGGCCATCAACGCTGCACGCGGCCGGCACCGGCACCGGATGCCAGGGTCTGCACTTCGGCGACGCTGACCTCGTTATAATCGCCCTCCACGCTGTGCTTGAGTGCCTCGGCAGCAACGGCAAATTCAATGACGTCGCGGCGGCACCAACCGTTTTGCAGGGCGTAAATCAGGCCGCCGGCCAGGGCGTCCCCGCCACCGATGCGTTCCACGATGTGGACGTCATACGTGCGCGACGTGAAGTATTCGTTATCTTTGTACAGCATGGCAGACACGCTGTTATCGCTGGAGTTCTTACCGGACCGCACGGTGATGACCACCGTGGGAATATTGAACTGCAGGCTGAGTTTACGGGCCACCTGTTTGTAGCCCTCTTCCCTGTCCGTCACGTCCGCGTCGGGTTTGACGCCGAACAACAGGCCGCAATGCTCCTCATTGGCAATGCAGACGTCGACGTATTCCATGAGTTGTGTCATCACTTTGCCGGCCTTTTCGGCACTCCACAGGTTGGAACGGAAGTTAAGATCGCAGGAAATCGTGACGCCGTGTGCCTTGGCGGTACGGCAGGCATCCAGCAATGCGGCGGCACAGTCATCCGAGAGCGCCGGTGTAATCCCCGTCCAATGGAACCAATTGACGCCTTCAAAGGCGGCTTCCCAATCGTATTCACTCGGTTTGGCAGCGGCAACGGCGGCATATTTACGGTCGTAAATGACCTTGGAGGAGCGCTGGGCGGCACCGCGTTCGCAGAAATACAGACCCATCCGTTCCCCGCCGCGCACGACGTGCGACACGTCGACACCGTGTGCCTTCAATTGACGCAGGGCAGCCTCTGCCATATCGTTTTCGGGCAGTTTGGTTACGTATACCGTTTCGGCACCGAAGTTGGCCAGTGATATCAGGGCATTGGCTTCCGCCCCGCCGTAGGTAATTTGGAAACGGTCCGTTTGGGCAAAGCGATAATACCCCTCGGGCGAAATGCGGGCCATAATCTCACCGAACGCTGCTGTTTTCACGTACAAATCCTCCTGCGCCGCGCGCTGTTCATTATCGCGTATAAGTATATCACAAAAGTCGGCACTGCGCAACTTGACACCCGCCGGCTTTCGTGCTACAATGATTCGATTTTCAATCGTCGTTTTCGGTTATGCTCACGATGATGGAGAGTATCGTTTTTACTATGATTGCCGTTATGCCGTTTATCGGCTTTTTCGTTAATTATTTTTGAGAGAAGGCGTTCCGTTTGACCCGTGATTTTGACGCGCCCTACCGCGTCGGTAAAAAAGACTATCGCATTTTTTGGCCGCTGTTACTGCCGGCCATGCTGGAAAACGTCATCAATACGCTGTTCGGTATTGCCGACTCCGCCATGCTCAAAAGCACCGGACACGCCAACCGCGCCATTGCCGCCGTCGGCGTCACCGGGTCGCTGAACAACTGGGTGTGCTGCATTACGGTTGCCTTTCTCATCGGGCTGACCGTATCGATTGCCCAGGCGTACGGGCGCGGCGACAAGGACGCCTGCCGCCGTTTGACGCAGCGCTTTTTGCCCATTTCCGTGGTCGTCGGCCTTGTTTTGTCCTTGATTTTCTCGCTCGGCGCCCCGCTGTTCGTCACGCTCATCGGTGCCAATGACGAAATAAAAGAGGAGGCCATTCTCTATTTCCGCATCGTGGCCGTCGGTTACTTTGCCCACGTCGTCGTTTCCATGATTACCGCCGCGCTGCGCGGTATCGGCATCACGCGGCTGCCGATGTTTTACTCGGTCGGTTCCGGGGCGCTCAACGTCCTGTTAAACTGGTGTCTCATCGGCGGGCATCTCGGCATGCCGGCACTCGGCGTCGCCGGTGCGGCCATTGCCACCACGGTTTCCCGCCTTGTCTCGCTGGCAGCGGCAGTGCTCGTTCTGTTCTTTGCCAAAAACGACGTTTCGCTGCGCGGCATACGGCTGTTTTCCAAGGCGGCGCGTGCCGACGCACGTCAGGTTTCGTTGAAAAATACGTTTATCACGGGCAGCACGTCGGCAGGCGAACAGTTTTTGCTGCAAACGGGCGCCGTTGTCACCACCATGATTTTGACGGTGCTGTCCACGGCCGACTTTGCCGCGTATCAGGTAACCGCAGGCGTGGAAAACATTTCCTGGGCCATTGGCGGCGCCTTTTGTACCGTCTCCACCACGATGGCGGGACACGCCAAGGGCCGCGGCGATCTTTCCTGTGCACGGGCGCAAATCAAGCTGACGTGGCTCATTTCTCTGCTGTTCGGCATTGCGCTGACGGCGTTCTATTTTCTGTGCGGTACCGCAATGGCGTCGCTGTACACCGATGACGCCGCCGTTGCTGCACAGGCGGCCCGCATGATGTACATATCCGCCTTCACGTTGTTCGGCATTTTCACGCACTCCACTTTTGCCGGCGGCATGCGCGGGCTGGGGTATCCGACGCGTCCTTTAATCGCCTCATTGATCAGTCTGTGGGTTTGCCGCGTCGTCGGCACTTACCTTACGGTGCGCGTTCTGCATCTTGACGTCTTTTTCTTTTATTTATGCATTTTGGCCGACCAATGGGTGCGCGGCACCGTGAACCTGATTCTGTATCGGTGTCTCATCCGTAAGTCACGCAAAAAAAGCCCCCTGTCCGCTTGACAGTATCCCGCCTTTTTTGTTACAATAATACATCATAAACCATACCTCATTATCGCAAAGTACGAAAGGAATTACGCCATGATTAAACTTGAACGCTGGGCCGTCATGAACCTGGACGGCGCCATCCGCGGCGCACGCAATCCCATGAACAGCTGGGCCAAATCCGACAGCCATTGGGAGGGCGATACTTTCGTCCTGGGCCCCAACGATCTTGATCTTGCCAGACGCCTGACGAACGGCGGCAGCGACGACCGCAAATTTATCCGTCAGATTTTCGTGACGGTGGACATCACGGCACCCCTGTATTGGTGGAAAGAATTCGACACCTATAAGGTCGGCACCGTGGCCAACTCCTGCTCCACCATGCATAAAATTCACGCCAATCCCTTCACGCGCGACGACTTCTCCCACGACCGTTTGGACGAGGCGGGTCTCACCATGCTTGACGCAACGGTGGCCTACCTGGAAAAGGAACGTCAATTGTATATGGAGGACCGCGAGAACAGACAGCATTGGCACAATATGATTCAGATGCTGCCCTCCTCCTACAACCAGATGCGCACGGTAACCATGAACTACGAAAACCTGGTGAACATGTATTACGCCCGCCGCGCCCACAAACTGGCCGAGTGGCACACCTACTGCGACTGGATTATGGGCCTGCCCTACGCCGAGCAGCTCATTAAGGTAAAAAAGGAAGCAGAACCGACCGCCTAACGACGTCATAACCCGTACGGGCGGGAGGGGAGACCACACCCCTGAGAAGACGAATCCGCATTTGTTTTTGCTGCGGGTATATAAAAACGGACACGCAAATTGCGTGTCCGTTTTTCAGCCTGCTGACAAAGGGTTCA
>DCGU01000067.1 GCA_002315325.1 Clostridiales bacterium UBA1770 | reverse complement strand
GACCGTATTACCGTCAGCAGTCGAAGCAATGCTTTTCGTAACCAACGGTACCGATCGCTTTGGTTCGACTGCTGACGGTAATACGGTCAGCGACTACGATCCGGAAGAAATCGCCCGCAAGATTTCTCTTTCCGCGTCCATTGCCCCCGTTTTTCATAAAGATACGAAAATCAACTTCTTCGACGCGCCCGGTTTTTTGGACTTCGTCGGTGAAGTGAGACAGGTATTGCGCGCCTCCGGTGCCGGCATCATCGTCGTGGACGCTAAATCCGGTGCGGAAGTCGGTACGACGCTGGCATGGGAATCCATCAACACGGCAGGTCTGCCCCGCGCATTCTTCATCAATAAATGTGACGATCCCGACGCCGATTTCGATCGCGTCTTCAACGAACTGCACGACAACTACGGCGTGTCCGTATGCCCTGCATTCATTCCCTGCAAAAACGGCAACGATTTCGGCCTGATTAACCTGGCCGAAATGAAATACTACACCTACGACGCCAAGGGCAACCGTACCGAGAGCGAGTTGACACCTGCTCAGGCCGATTTGGCTGCCAATTATAAGGATGCCTTTAACGAGGCATTGGCCGGCACGTCCGACGAACTGATGGAAAAATTCTTCAACGGCGAGGACTTTACCAAAGAGGAAACGTCCAAAGCACTGTTGGAAGGTATTCTGAAACATGAAATCGCGCCCGTATTCTGCGGTTCCGCCACCAAGATGTGGGGTGTGCGCGCTCTGCTTGATACCATCGCCGATTCCTTCCCGTCTCCCGTTTACAAGAAGGCTTCCTTCGCCGACGGTACCCGTGCGTTTGCCGACCCGAACGGCGATCCCGCTGTCTTCGTCTTCAAGACCGTTGCTGACCCGTTCGTCGGTAAGATGTCCTTCTTCCGCGTTATGAGCGGTAAAGTGACCAAGGATATGGCACTGCGCAATGCGACCAACGACACCGTTGAAAAGTTTGCGCACATCTACGTCGTTAAGGGTAAAAAACAGACCGAAGTCGATGAACTCGCCTGCGGTGATATCGGTATGGTTGCGAAATTGACCGCCACCAACACCAACGATACCCTGTATTTGACGAATGCCGTCCGCTACAAGCTGATTCAGTATCCGACGCCTTATATGACCCAAACCATCGTTCCCGCTTCCGCCGCCGACGAAAATAAGATTTCGCAGGCATTGGCCAAGATGCTGGAAGAAGATTTGACGCTCAAATACGAAAACAACAGCGAGACCAAACAGCTGCTGATTTCAGGTCTTGGCAACACCCACCTGGAAGTGCTGGCTGCCAAGATGAAATCCCGCTTCGGTGTCAGCGTGAAATACGATACCCCGAAGATTGCATACCGTGAAAAGATCACCAAGACCGTTGACGTACACGGCCGTCATAAGAAACAGAACGGCGGTTCCGGTCAGTTCGGTGACGTTTGGATTAAGTTCTTCCCCTGCGACGAGAACGAGGGCCTGACCTTCACCGTTTCCGTTGTCGGCGGCGTAGTGCCGAAGAACTTTAACCCTGCCGTTGAAAAAGGTTTGCTGGACGCCATGGTGAAGGGCGTTGCCGGTTTCCCGATGGTTAACCTCGGCGCCGACCTGCACGACGGTTCTTACCACCCCGTTGACTCCGATGAAATTTCCTTCAAGACGGCAGCGCAGCTGGCATACAAGCTCTGCTTGGAGCAGGCTGCTCCCGTTCTGCTGGAACCGGTCGGCAATATCGATATCACCGTTCCCGAATCCCTTGTCGGTGACGTTATGGGTGATTTGAACAAACGCCGCGGTGCCGTTATGGGTATGGATCCCGTTGAGGATAAACCCGGCTACACCACCGTTCACGCCACCATTCCGAAGGCCGAAACGATGGAATACCCCATCGCACTGCGCGCTATGACCAAGGGCCTCGGCTCCATGGAATTCACCGTTACCGGTTATGACGTCGTGCCCGCCAACATCGCCCAGAAGATTGTGGACGAGTATAAGAAGACGCAGGACGCATAATCAACGAATAAAAAACATCCCGGCCGTACGTTCGCGTACGGCCGGGTTTTGTCATGGATGACGTGCGATTTTGTCGGCATGCTGTCATATCCTGGTGCGGTAATGGCGTATTACGGATGATGGGAAACGCCGCGCCGGCTGTTTTTGGCATGGTGGAACAGTTGAAACAAATATTCGCCCATATCTTCGGCCCGACGGAAATGATGCCAAAAATCATCGAATTCCGCAGCGGTAACGGTGCCGCCGAAAACCAAGATTTCGTAATGTACGGTGTCCCACGTGTACGTTAGGTCCGTGTCCGTGTACCCGTTGTGTTTGTAGAAAGCAATGCGGCGGACACGCTCGGTCAGGTTGACGGCGCTCTCGTCTTCAGCCTCAACGTCCGCCAAAATGCGTTTGCCGGGCAGGTTGTCGTGCAGTGTCAACAGGGCGGCTGCGCCCAAGCCGTGCGCCCGTTTTTCGGGGCTGATGGCAAAGTAGAGCAGGTGCGCGATGTCCTTGTACGTCAATAGATAGGCAAAACCGCAAAAGACGCCGTTTTCTTCAAAGGCGACAAACAGGGCACCGTCAATGGAGGTGTCCATCAAATGGCGGAACGGGTCACGCTCCTTTTGCGGAAAGGCCGTGAAATACAGCGTTTCCACCGCCGGTAAACAGGCATATGCCTGCGTAATCGGAACAATTTGCAGTGGTTGCAGCGGTTGTTGCGGTTGTTGCGTTTGCAGCTGCTCGGGCATGGTAAAGAATCGCCTCGATTTTTGTTTTTTTAATGGTTTTTCGGTGGAAAATTATAGCACGATTGTTGTGACGATACAAGGGGAAAAGGGCGAAAATCGGGTGAAAAAAGTAACAAAAAACAGTGCCGAAAACGAACGTTTTACGGCACTGTTTTAACGTGTTCATAGGAACTTAAAAATGGGGGATAAGACGTCGGTCATCCGGGGCTCGGCTTATAATTCCGTGCCGTCGTAAACGGTGCCGATGGGCTTTTCGTGATAGAACTGCACCAGCTTGCCGTTCTCCTCACGCCAGCCGTAGGAACCCATATCGTCGAACAAAATGTTCTCCTCGGGAACGGCCTTGACAATCTGCTGGTATTTTTTACTATTGTTGTTGACGCGGCAGATTTCGTTTTGCGGGACGATACAGAAATCGGGATCCAAAATCTCGTAGATTTTATTTAAGAAATTGAACAGATGATGCGCGCCCTGTACGCCGTCCGTTTTGAGCGTTGCCGCGGAATAGTGGGACAGAATCAGACTTTCGGCACTGTCGTCCAGGTCACCCAAGAAGGTGAAGGAAACGCCGTCAAAGGAGATTTTGAGCATCGTGGACGTGTCGTTCATACCATGGAAATGCCCGTCCTCCACCGAGCCAAGACCTGCGTCGTGCGTCTGCAGAACGGTGAAGGTCGCATTGCCCAATGTGAATTCGTCACCGGTGTGAATTTTGCGGTATTTGACGTTCGGGTAGTACTTGCGCACGCGGCTTATCATAATATACAGCTGCGGTGCGATATAGCAGTAATCGGGGCAGGGGTAATTGAAGAAGACGCGTTCCAGGGCGATTTCATCGTGATGGGTGCGCAGCATATGGGAGAACATATCGGCGTGGTCGTCATGCGCGTGGGTGCAGAACCAGTTCAGACGAATGGTGCCGCCCGCAGGCGTGCCCGTGATATCGTGCATCAGTTTCCACAGGGCGGTTGTCGACGCTTCGGTAATCTGTTCCAACTCGCCGCCGTCCACCATGAGCAGGGAATTGTCGGCCAGTTTCATCAAATAGCACATGCCGCAGTCGCAGGTAAAGCCGGAATCCATCGGGCCGTGGAAAAGGCTGAACGAATAGATTTCATTTTTGCCGTTCCCCGCCATGTAGCCGAATTCGGTCACCGGAACGGAAACAACGTCCGCGATAAAGCGGGCGCGGTGTTCGGCGGGATAGTAGCTGCATTCCACCAAAACGCCGTCCTTTTGCAGTTCTGCAAACAGGTTTTCTTCCATCTCGTTCTCATACAGTTTGGTAAAGCCGCAGGATGCCAACAGGGCAAGATACTCTTTAAAGGCTTTGGCACTCGTGTTGTGTACCACGCCTGCCGTGCAGACGTTGTGTTCTTCACCGGTATACTCGTCCAAAAAGGTCAATTTTACCTTGCCGTCTACCAGGGAAGGCACGATAATACGGTTGTTTTCAAACAGGGCAACGCGCACCGTGTTGTTCGGTCCGCGGAAATGATGGGCGGGTTTATGCGCACGGAAAACGGAGGTGACGCGCTCCAAAAAGGCCGCTTCGGTCATAGCCTCGCCGTCGCGGAAGAAAGAACATTCGTTCGGATTTTCAATATGACGGGAATCGTTTAATCCCTCGCCGGCATTGTATACCACGCTGTCGGTGGTTCCGCCGACGTATGCCGGCAGCAGTTCCCAAATGGTTTTCATTCGTTTGCCTCCTGTACAATAACAATGAGTGTTAACTTATATAATCATGATTTTATCGCATTTGATGCAAAGTGCGCCGTCTTCATTGACGACGGCTTTGCCGACGGCGAAAAACTCGTCGCCGTCCCCCGATGCACGGTGACGCCAAAGGGTACACAACGTGCCGACGGGTAAATCGGTTTTCAGTTTTTTCTGTTCTACAGCGCAACCGTCACGCAAAAGGCCTGCGAAAAACGGCTCTGTCCGAACGGCGGGGAAATCCGTGAAAACGGTTTCCGTCGGCAGTAGGTGCGCGCACCGCTCGGCCGGCGTTTCGCTTTCCAACGTTTCCAAAGTCACGGCATCGTCCAGCGTCAGTTCCCCGACGACCGTACGGCGCAGCGACGACATAGCGCCGCCGCAACCCAGTTTTTGGCCGATATCGTGGCAAAGGGTGCGGATATAGGTGCCGCCGGAACAGGCGACGTCAAGGCAGTATTCATTCGGCGTTTGTGTCGGCGTGACGTCCAAAACGGATACGTGAATGGGGCGTGCCTGCCGTTCCACTTCGATACCGCGGCGTGCCAAGTCCACTAACTTTTGCCCGTTGACTTTGATGGCGCTGTACATCGGCGGCATTTGCATACTGTCGCCGAGGAAGGCTGCCGCCGCCGCACGGACAGCGTTTTCATCCGGGACGGCGTCGGATACCGTCAAAACGGTGCCGCCAACGTCCTGCGTGTCGGTACACAGTCCCAGCCGCATACCGGCCGTATACCGTTTGGTGTGCACGGCAAGGTATTCCTCTGCCTTGGCGGCACGGCCGATCAAAATAATCAGGACACCGGTTGCCATAGGGTCGAGCGTTCCGGTGTGACCGACGCGCTTGGTGTTAAACAGGCGCCGTATTTTGCCGACAACGTCGTGCGACGTCATGCCGGCGGGTTTGTCCACGACAAGGATGCCGCAGGGCTCGGTGATTGCGCACACGTCGCTCATTGTGCGGCTCCGTCTTCAAAGCGCAGCAGCGCTGCGTGAATGTTTTTGCCCTTGGATGCAAAGTTGTGCTCGTATTCGGTTTCCACGTTGCCTTCGTTGTATGCACTGTTGTGCAGGTCATCGGTTTTCCAAACCAAGGTCAAACCGAATGCGGCAAATTCTTCGATACTGAAGGCAAACAGGTCGTCGTTGTCCGTTTTGAAATGCAGATAACCGCCGGGGACCAGCAGTTTTTTATACTGCTCCAAAAAATTGCGGTGGGTCAGGCGGCGCTTGGCATATCCCTTTTTGGGCCAGGGATCCGAAAAATTCAAAAACAAATCGGTAAAGGATGCGGGCGCGAAAAACTCGTCCAGCCGCTCAGCGTTGGCGATGATGAACCGCAGGTTGTCTTCGGGACGCTGTGCAGCACAGGCCTTGGCCTTTTCCAGTGCCAGACAGGCAACGTCCGCCACGCGTTCCATGGCCAAAAAATTGGCTTGCGGGTGAGCAGCGGCCATACCGGTGGCAAAACCGCCCTTGCCGCAGCCGATTTCCAGCCAAACGGGCATATTTTGCCGTGCGGCAGGGAAATAGAGGGCGGGCATGACCGGCGCGGGCGTTTCTGTTTGTGGCAGTTGTATCAGTAATTCGGCACAGGCGGCGATTCGCTCGGCCCCGTGCTTTTTTCTTCTCATGCGCATAGAAGTACTCCGAAATCAATATTTGTTTCGACCTTGTAAAGAAGGCCGGGAGGGAAAGACCGGTGTGGCCTTTTTTATCGGCCCCCAAACAGGAAGGCCGCAGAAAAAAGAGTCGGTGTGGCCTTTTTTATCGGCCTTAAACGTTGAAGCGGAAGAGTGTTACGTCCCCATCCTGCATCACGTACTCCTTACCTTCACTGCGGTACAGGCCCGCGTCCTTGGCGGCCGTGATGCTGCCCAGACGCTGCAGGTCTTCAAAAGCGACGATTTCGGCGCGAATAAAGCCGCGTTCAAAGTCAGAGTGAATCTTGCCGGCGGCACCGGGGGCTTTGGTCCCCTTCTTAATGGTCCAGGCACGCACTTCCTGCGGGCCGGCCGTTAAGAAACTGATGAGTCCCAGCAGCGCGTAGGAGGCGCGAATCAGGCGGTCCAGACCGCTTTCCTCAATGCCCAAATCCTGCAGGAACACGGCCTTTTCCTCGGCGTCCAGTTCGGCAATCTCGGCCTCGATACCGGCGCAGATGGGCAGAATGCCGGAGTTTTCCTCGGCCGCGTATGCTTTCAGTTTGCAGTAAGCGGGGTTGTCCAGGGGTTCGGCACCGGCCTCATCTTCGCTGACGTTGGCCACGTAAATAACGGGCTTGCGGGTGAGCAGAGGCGTGTCGTACAGGCAGGCTTCTTCATCCGGCGTCAGTTCAACCGTGCGGGCACACTTGCCGTCCTGCAGCGCTGCCAAAATCTTTTTGTAAACGTCAATTTCGGCTTCCAGTTTCTTATCGGCACGCGCTGCTTTTACAGTGCGGTCGATACGGCGCTCCACCATTTCAATATCCGAGAAAATCAATTCCAGGTTGATGGTTTCCAGGTCGCGCATCGGGTCGATACAGCCGTCCACGTGAATGATGTTATCATCTTGGAAGCAGCGGATGACGTGCACGATGGCGTCTACCTCACGGATATGGGACAGGAATTTGTTGCCCAAACCTTCCCCGTTGGAAGCGCCTTTTACCAAACCGGCGATGTCCACGAATTCAATGACGGCCGGCGTGTATTTTTCGGGATGATACATTTCGGCCAAAACGTCCAGCCGCTTGTCCGGCACCGTTACGACGCCCACGTTGGGCTCGATGGTGCAGAACGGGTAGTTGGCTGCTTCCGCCCCCGCATTGGTCAGGGCATTGAACAGCGTGCTTTTGCCGACGTTGGGTAAACCGACGATACCGAGTTTCATATTGATTGTTCCTTTCAAAACAAGAAATCTTTTTCCGTATTGTGTTTCAGCGTTTCAGCGTGATGACAATATCGCAATAATATCCATTGTAATATATAATTATACAAATAATCAAGCTTTTTTGCAAGAGTCGGGCGGGGGGAATCTGTAAATAACGCGTTTTTTCAAAAGGAACCCCGTAAAGTATTTACAAAAAAGAAAAGAATGTGCTATAATGGAACTGCTAAATATGAATAGAATATTTATATTTTTCATATGGAGCGTTCAAACAGAACAAAATCGGCTTCGGCGTCAGCCGCAGCTGCGGAAAGGACAGGTGACTGTCATGGAAACGAAAATTTTGGTCATTGATGACGACGCGAATATCAGTGATATTTTGCGGTTGTATTTAGAAAAAGAAAATTATTACGTTCGTACGGCGGCCGACGGTGCGGAAGGTGTCGAAACCTTTAAAACGTTCGAGCCCAATTTGGTGCTGTTGGATATCATGATGCCCAAGAAGGACGGCTGGCAGGTGCTGCGTGAAATTCGCGAAATTTCCACGGTTCCCGTCATTATGGTCACGGCCAAGGGCGAAGTGTTTGATAAAGTATTGGGTCTGGAACTCGGTGCCGACGACTTTGTCGTCAAGCCCTTCGATATGAAGGAACTTTCTGCGCGCGTTAAGGCCGTTTTACGCCGTGCGCGTTCCAATGAACCGGACGATGATAACGAGATTATCCGCTACGACAATCTCGAAATCAGTTTGCAGAAGTTTGAATTGAAACTGGCCGGCAAAACCGTTGAAGTGCCGCCCAAGGAGCTGCAGCTGTTGTATTTCCTGGCGTCCAACTGCAACCGCGTTTTCACGCGTGACCAATTGCTGGACAAGGTCTGGGGTTTTGAGTATCTCGGTGACTCCCGTACCGTTGACGTGCACGTAAAACGTTTGCGCGAACGGTTGGACGGCGTGTCCGAAAAATGGACGCTCAAGACCGTTTGGGGCGTCGGCTACAAGTTTGAAGTTTTAAATTAAGTCGCGAAGAAGCGGTATCGGCCGGTGCGCGGACGATGCCGCTTCTGCCGTACGTAATACAAAGAGAGGGGAGGGGAAAACGTGTTCAAAAGTCTGTCCATGCGGTACATATTGGCATTCATTTTGATTTTTGCCGTCAGTTTTGCCGCGCTGATGTACACGATGACCTCTCTGGTCGATAATTATTCCGTCTCCATCAAACGCGAGGCTATGGAAAATGCCGCCAATCACGCCGCGTATTACGTAGATTTGTTAACCTTCTACCAGGGGAGCGGCAATCTTTCGGAAACCGTATCGCGAAATAAACCGGAGTTGCAAATTACGCTGGGCGGTATCGTGGAAAGTATCGGTGACGGTACCGTGTTGGTGATTGATAAATACAGCACGATTTTGTATGCCGACGGCGATGAGGCCGACAACGTTACGGTCGGTTCGACGCTCGGCGCCGCCGCCATTCGCGAGGTGTCCGTGGGGACGCCGGACCAATTGATGAAGCTGACCTATTTGGGCTCTGCCGTGAACGGCAAACACACGATTTACGCCGTACCGCTTGCCTATGACGGGGAGTTTATCGGCTGTGTCGTCATCTTCTCGGTGCGGGAAGACTGGACGGCGTTGACCTCCAAGATGACGCAGACGATGTGGATCAGCGGCTTCTGGATTTTGTTCACGGCACTGATTGTCGTCTATTTTGTGACGACGGGCATCACGTCGCCGATTCGCCGCGTTGGGCAGGCGGCGCGAACCTTTGCCAAGGGTAATTTCGATACCAGACTGACCGTGCACGGTAAGGACGAGGTGGCGGAGCTGTCCATCGCCTTTAACCAAATGGCGCAGTCGCTTGAAACGCTGGAACAAACGCGCAACAGCTTTTTGGCCGACGTGGCGCACGACCTGCGCACGCCCATGACGTCCATTTCCGGTTTCGTCGACGAGATTCTTGAGGGGATTATTCCCCCGGAAAAGCAGAACGACTATTTACAGCTCGTCTCTACCGAAATCAAGCGTCTGTCCCGTATGGTCAACTCGCTGCTGGAAATGTCGCGTATCACGGCCGGACGGCGCCAGTTCACGATGCGCCCCTTCAATATTTGCGAAATGGCGCGCCGTATCCTGATTTCATTCGAGCAGAAAATCGACGACAAAAAACTCGACGTCGAGTTCAATGCGCCCGACGACGATTTGTACGCCGTGGCCGATTACGATGCCATTTATCAGATTTTGTTTAACCTTTGTGATAACGCCGTCAAGTTTTCACGCGAGTGCGGCAACCTGAAGCTGACCCTGGAATACGTTTCCCGCGATAAAAAGATTCGCGTTTCCGTATTCAACGAGGGTATCGGTATCCCCGCCGCCGACCTCCCGCTGGTGTTCGACCGTTTTTATAAAACGGATAAGAGCCGCGGCAAGGATAAAACCGGCGTGGGTCTGGGCCTGTATATTTCCAAAACGATTATCGACGCGCACGGTGAAACCATTTCCGTGGAAAGCCGGGAAGGCGAAAACTGTAAATTTACCTTTACGTTGGAGCCGGCAAGCGCGGCCGATATCAAACGGATGCAGGAGGCCAAAACGGCTAAGTAATAACGTGGGGAGTTTGGCATGATCAAAGCAGTCTTGTGGGACGTTGACGGGACAATCTTAAATTTTTTGGTGGCGGAAGCAGCGGCCATTCGCAAACTGTTTGCCGAATTTCATCTCGGCACCTGCACCGATGAGATGCTGGGGCAGTATTCGGCCATCAACGTGCGGTACTGGCAGATGCTGGAACGGGGCGAGATGACAAAGCCCCAAATCCTGGTCGGCCGTTTTGCGGAATTCTTTGCCGCCAACGGTTTGCCCGCCGACGTTGCCGAGGCGTTTAACGCCGCGTACCAAATTCGCCTGGGCGATACGATTTGTTTTTACGACCACGCAGAGCAAACCCTCAAAGCGCTGCAGGGGAAAGTATTGCAGTGCGCCGTCACCAACGGCACGAAACTGGCGCAAACGCGTAAACTTGCCGCATCCGGATTAAACGAATTGTTTGATTATATTTTTATTTCCGAGGAAGTGGGCGCCGAAAAACCGGCAATCGCGTTTTTCGACCGCGTTTTTCGGGAAATCGGTTCATTCCATCAAAATGAGGTATTGATTGTCGGGGATTCTTTGACCAGCGATATGCGCGGCGGAGAGAACGCAGGCATCCATACCTGCTGGTTCAACCCCTATCATAAAACAAAAGACGTCGACGTCCGGGTGGACGCCGAGATTGACGATATCGCTGCCGTGACGGACGTTATGCGCCGGTTGGCGGACGTTTAAAAAAGGAAGGACGAATGACTTTGGCACCTGACGTAAACGAACGTAATGAAAATGAAATAAACGAAACAAACGACGCAAACGAAACGGCGGCAGCTGCGTGCCCGAATGACGTCGAGGCAGCGCAGCCGGCAACGGACGCCGCTGCCGATTCGACGCAGCCGGCGCAGACCGCGGCAGATGCCTCACCCGAAAACGACAACGACGGCGGCGACGGGGATACGTCCCCCGCACAAGCTGTCGAACAGCCGGCAGAAAAGCCGAACGTTGTCTATCGCTGGACCTACGTGGGGCAGCAGGAGGCGGCCGATAAAGCGGCAGCCAAAAAGAACAACGGCCTCGGTGTGTATATTGCGCTGGTCGGCGCCATGTTTGCCGTGTGTCTGCTGATTTTGGCCATCGTACTGGCAATCGGCGGCAAAGCGACGGTGGCCAATTACGTTGCCGGTGACGGCACGCGTGTCGTCTTTGTGCGTGACGGCGAGAATCAAGACCTGCCCAAAACACCGGAAGAAATCGCACTCGGGGTTTCCCCGTCCGTGGTCGGTGTTCGGTCGTCCCTGTCGGGCGGTACGGTTTGCGAAGGCGCCGGCATCATTTTGACCGAGGACGGGTATATTTTGACCAACTACCACGTGGTACAGGATGCCACCACCGTCATCGTCTATTTGTACGGCGGATACGGACAGGGGCAGGATGAGTTTTACCGCGCCAAATTAGTCGGTGCCAAACCCGAATACGACCTGGCCGTTTTGAAAATTGAAGAGAGTGGTTTGATGGCCGCCGCATTTGCGGATTCCGACGGTGTGTTGATCGGTGATACCGTGTATGCCGTGGGGCATCCCGGCGGTTTGGATTTCGGTTGGACGTTTTCCGACGGTGTCGTTTCGGGCGTCAACCGTGTCGTGACAAACGAATATAAATATTCCACCGAAGTGATTCAGTCCAACGTGACGGTGAACACAGGCAACTCCGGCGGCCCGCTGCTCAATGATGCAGGCGAGGTCATCGGTGTGGTGACGATGCGCCTATCCGGCAACTATCAGGGCATGAATTTCGCACTGCCGTCGAATATCGCCCTGGCTGCTGCACAGGATATCATGGAAAACGGCGGCACAACGGATGAAGCCGACGTGATCAACCGTCCCTACGTCGGGATTACCGGCTGCACCGCAATGTCCGGCGTTTGGATGTTCTATAATGAAGAAACGGGCAGTATTTATACGATTACCGATGAAGAGCACGCGACCCTTTTGGGCGCAACTTATATTTCTCACAGCGGCGTTTGGGTCATTTCCGTTATGGAGGATTCCGGTGCCTACGGCAGACTGCAGGCAGGGGATATCATTATCGCCCTGGACGGTGTGGATATCTACACCATGGATAATATGATTGAACTGATCAGCTGTTACAGTGCCGGGGACGACGTGTTTATCCGGTATATTCGCGACGGCGAGGAACGGGAGACCGTCGTTCGCTTAACGGAGCAAACAAGATAATCCAAAAACGTGATATTGGCGGGCACTGCCGTGGGGGCGGTGCCCGCCTTTTATTATGCGGTCGGCTGCCGCCCTCGCGCTGCACACAGGCCGCCAAAAGTCGCATGGCATGCGACCTTTTTCGGCGATTCGGGTGTATAATAAGGGTGTCAAGGGAAACGAAAGAAAAAATAGTCAATCGTAAAACGCATTTTTACAATCGACTAAAAAAAGAAAGAGGAAAAACGAAAATGAACAAAACAATGCAAAATCACGACTTGGTCACACGCGCGGTCATTTATGCGGCAAACGGACACGCAATGCAGTCGCGTAAGGGCACGAATTTGCCCTATATCGTACATCCGGCGGAGGCCATGGCACACGCATCGAAACTGTCGGACAAGCCGGAGGTGCTGGCAGCGGCTGTCCTGCACGACGTCATCGAGGACGCGGGGGCAACGGTGGAAGGGCTGACAAAGGAATTCGGGGCGCACGTGGCGGAACTGGTGCTGGCGGCCAGTGAGGATCGCGATCCAAACCTGTCCGCAGACGCAAGCTGGGAAGTGCGCAAGCAACATACGCTGGATTATCTGCGCACGGTCAAAGACGAGGATATTTTGACGGTCTGCTTTGCGGATAAATTGGCAAATCTCAGAGCATTGTACTATGACTATGCGGTTTTGGGAGATACGCTGTGGGAGCGCTTCAATCAAAAGGATAAAAAGCGCATCGGCTGGTACTACGGCGGTATGCTTGACGTTTTTACTTGTTTTGCGGAAACGGCGCTGTACGCAGAGTACAAGCGTCTTTGGAGCGAAGTGTTCGGCGTGTGAACCACAGCGGTGTGGGTGACGCGGCGTTAAACAATCGGTAAACTTGAGCGGAAGAAAGACGAATACGGAGGTAAATTGTTATGATGGCTGAACTTGTTGAAACGGAAGTATTTGATGCGTGGAAACGGAAAAGAACCAAGACGCTGCAGGCGGAAATCAACCGCGTCATCGACGAAATGCGGGCAATTGCCGATCGCCACGCAGGGGGTGAATGGTGTACTGCAGACAATATGGCGTATCAGCAAGCCTCGATGCGGCTGATGATTTACACGTTGATTTTGTGCAAGCGGTACGCGTTCGACGTGCCGCATATCGTGTTCAAAGCAACGTACGCCACGCATGTGTACGGATAAACAGAGAGGGCTGTGAAGCAAAAAACGCTTCACAGCCCTCTGTTTATTGAGTGAACTTTTTATACGTCGGCAACGGCATCGCGGAATGCCGCAATGACGGCACCTGCGTCGGGTGCGGTAAATACCGCATTACCGGCAACCAAAACGTCGGCACCGCGTGCCACTGCGTCGGCGGCGTTTTCCGTATTGATGCCGCCGTCCACCTCGATGTGGACGGAAAGACCGTGCTCGTCGGCGTACTTTCGGATGGCGTTGATTTTATCCAGCGTGGCGGGAATCAGTTTTTGTCCGCCGAAG
This sequence comes from Clostridiales bacterium UBA1770, assembly GCA_002315325.1. Lineage (GTDB taxonomy): Bacteria > Bacillota > Clostridia > Oscillospirales > CAG-272 > UBA1770. The sequence continues at coordinate 16,003 of DCGU01000067.1, read as the reverse complement.
CCCGGGTATACCGTCATAATCAGCACCGTGCCGAGTCTGTCCATATAAGGGAATACGACCTCTGCCGGCGTGTCGGGAGAAATGGACATCGCGGCGGGAATATTGTGCGAACGAATGGCCGCAATGATCTCGTCGGGATTGTCGTCGCTCTCGTAATGGAAGGTGATGCCGTCGGCACCGGCCTTGGCAAACCCCTCGATATACCGCAGCGGGTTTTTAATCATCAAATGCACGTCGAAAAACAACTTTGTGTAACGGCGCAGGCCTGCGATCACAGGCATACCGAAGCTGATATTGGGCACGAACTGGCCGTCCATAACGTCCAGGTGCAGCCAATCGGCACCACCCTTTTCCACGCGGGCAATTTCGTCGGCAAGGTGGCCGTACTCAGCCGCCAGCAGGGAAGGGGAAAATAATATTTTAGCCATATAAGCCTCCAAAGATAATGATCAATAAGTGAATGGGGGAGAGTGCGGCCTGCGCCTTTTTTACCGGACGGAGTCAATCAGGCAGACAGAATGGGCAGCTATTGCAAGTCCTTCTCCGGTAGCTCCCATGCCTTCTTCCGTCGTCGCCTTGACGCTGACCGCGTCAACGTCGATGCCGAGCGCCTCGGCAATACGCGTGCGCATGGCAAGCGTGTGCGGTGCCAGTTTGGGTGCCTGCGCCAAAATCGTGCAGTCGATATTGACGGGTTTGTACCCGTCTACGGCCAAAAGCGCCCCGACGCGGCGCAGCAGCTCCACGCTGTCGGCGCCCGCGTATTGCGGGTCCTTGTCGGGGAACAGTTTGCCGATATCCCCCAACGCAGCGGCACCCAGCAGGGCATCCATAATGGCGTGTACGGCGACGTCGGCATCGGAATGACCGAGTAATCCTTTTTCATACGGAATGGTAACACCGCCCAAAATCAGGGGTCTGTCGGGCACCAAACGGTGCAGGTCGTAACCGTGTCCGATTCTCATAGCTGTTCCTCCTGTTTTTGCCGTTTTCTCAAAATCCAGGCTGCCTGTTCCAGGTCATCCGGCACCGTGATTTTCAGGTTGTCGGCACCCGTGTCGTATAGGGCCACCTTGCGCCCGATGCGTTCCAGCAGGGCACAGTCGTCCGTGGCGGCAAACCCGGCTTCCTTTGCCGAGTAGGCAGCGGCGGCGTATAGGCGTACGTCGAAAATTTGGGGTGTCTGTACCAAAACGATACGGTCGCGGTCGAGCGTCCCCGTGACGTGTTTGTTCCCTGCGTCCGTGGTTTTGACGGTATCGGTGACGTGCCGGCAGGCGGCCGCGGCGCCCTCACGATGGGCCAAACGGCAAACGGCGTCAATTTGTTCCGGTGTAATCAAGGGACGTGCGGCGTCGGCAATGGCAACGAAGCGGGCACCGGCGTCAATGGCGGCAAATCCGGCAAGGACCGAATCCTGCCGCGTCTCCCCGCCGTGAACGGCGCAACGGAGCTTGTGCAGGTGATATTGCTGCTTATAGGCGCGGTACAGCGGTTCGTCGCCGGAGCGAATGACGGCAACGATTTCGTCGATGCAGTCTGCCGCTTCAAAGGCCAACAGCGTGCGCACGACAATCGGGATACCGTCCAATTCCAAAAATTGTTTCGGTACGGTGCTGCTTTCCCCCATACGGCGGGAACTGCCGCCCGCAACGATGACGGCGGCCGTAGCCGACGGGCCGTGCAACCGTTTTTTTCGATCTTCGTTCATAGTGATAGGGGAGGGCTTATTGATCCATCCACTGTTCCAGCATGGCAATGCGCGTCTCGTGTCTGCCGCCTTCAAACGTTGCATTCAAAAAGGCGTCGACGATATCCAGCGCCAAGCCGGGGCCGATGACACGCGCACCCATGCACAGTACGTTGGCATTGTTGTGCTGGCGGGTTTTCTCGGCGGAGAACGTATCACCGCACAGTGCCGCGCGAATACCGCGGTGTTTGTTGGCAGTCATGGACATACCGATACCCGTACCGCAAATCAAAATGCCGCAGGGCGCTTCGCCGTCCTGTATCTTTTTGCACAGGGCGTGCGCGTAATCGGGGTAATTGCAGGAGGCCGTCGAGTTCGTGCCGACGTCAACGACGTCGATGCCGTTCTCCGTCAGATGTTTGATGACTTCCAGTTTGAGTTCGTAGCCGCCGTGATCGCAGCCGATGATGATTTTTTTAACGTTGGTTTGCAGCATGGGTGTATTCCTCTTTTCCAAATTCAATCGTTCGTCAATTGTAAAAGTCAAAAGTTTATCGTTCTTATCCCTGTGCCCTCGTCCGCTCCGCCTGGGAGGGACGCAGGTAGGTCGGTTTCAGGTCGCTGTCCGTGGTGCGGACACCGGCGGCGTACAAAGCCAACGCAACCTGCGCCGTTTCATAGGCGCTTTGATACCGCAGCCGCTCGGGGACCGGTATTGCCTGCAGCGACGCGCCGACGGCATCCATCGTCAGGTCGTATCCGTCGCCGCAAAAGCGCAGGGATTCGCCCGGCAGCCGTTTTTCACGGATGAGTGTTTCCAGTTCGGTCAGCGCCAGCGGGGCATCCTCGGTCAGGCGTTCGAGCGTTTGACCGTTGCTGCGGAACAGGGCGGTATAGACCTGCTCGCGGCGTGCGTTCATGACAGGGACGCAAAGACCGGAAAAAGGTGTCAGCGCACGGGCAAGCACGTCGAGCGTGGAAACGCCGATGCAGGGAATATTGCGGCCGAAGCCGAGACCCTTGACGGTGGCGGCACCGATGCGGACACCGGTGAAGGAGCCGGGACCGGCCGTTACGGCCAGCAGTTCCACGTCATCCATCGACATGCCGTTGCATTTCAGTACGTGCTCCGTCATGGGGAGCAGATTTTCACTGTGCGTGTTGCCGTTATTGAGCAGATATTCGCCCAAAATGACGTCGTCGCGGCACAAAGCCACCGATGCCGTCACGGCCGTGGCATCCATTGCAAGTACAATCATACGTTTCCTCCTTCGGTCTGCAGCGTAACGGTGCGGCAGTCGGGATTGTCCGCGTTTTTAACAATGGTGACGCGGATATGTGTGCGGGGCAGGGCGAACGGAATCTTTTCGCACCACTCCGCCAAAATAAAGGCATTCGTACGCGGGGACAGGTAATCGTCAAACCCGATGGACTCCAAATCGTCCTCGCTGTCAATGCGGTACATATCGAAATGAAAGACCGGTCGGCGTCCTGCCGCACGGTATTCGTTGACCAGCGTAAACGTGGGGGAACGAACGGCGCAGCCGGGCGCTGCCGCACGGGCAAAACCGCGGGTAAAGGCCGTTTTGCCGACACCGAGGTCGCCGTACAAGGCGATGAAGCGGGGGAGTTCCGCCCCCGCCGTCAGCAATACCTGCGCCAAAGTTTCCCCCAGCGTCTCCGTTTCCTGCGGCGTGCCGCAGGTTACCGTGACGCCGGTTTTCAATTGTTCAACGGAAAGGGACGTCATTTGTCAGCCTTCTTTTTGAGTGCTGTGCGGGTGCCGTCGGGGCGCTCGATGACGGTGTTGTCCAAAATGCCGCGCAGACTGCGGCGGTAAGATTCAATATATTCGGCGCGCAGTTTTTTCTGCTCGTCCAGTTCATCCGGTGTGAGCGCACGGCTTCGCGAAGCCCGTGCCAGCTCGTTGATGCGGTCGATTTTTGCCTGTTCCATGTGGATTGATACTCCTTGCCGATGGCGTTAAAATAAAAACGAAAAGACATACTATATCATTATAATTATAGCATATGCGTGCCCCGTTTGCAAGATTGGCGGCCGTTCGTTGTATATGCCGCAAAACGAAAAACGGGAGACCGTGCATTATGCGCTGCGTACTGCTTATTGCGTACTCAACGTGCACGTTCTCCCGTCCGATAAAAACAATCGGTTAGTTCAATTTGATTTTCCGAATCGTCAGGCGCTGCAGGCAGGCGTCTTCTTCACCGCCTCCGCCGCTGCAATAGGCGAGCAGCATGGTTTTTTCATCGCAGAAGAAAACGGCGGGATAGCAATAGCCGCGCGTTTCATCGTCCTCAATGATGGTGACGCTGCCGAAATCATAGCGATAGCCGTCTCTGCTTTCCGCCAACACCAGCGGCGTGCGGCCCCATGCCGCCGGATGCATCTTTCTGCCGACGTAGTTGGGGGTGGGATTCCACACGGCGTAGTATTTGCCGGAATACGGATTTTTTGCCAATTTCATGGGGGAAGGCGCCGACGTGAATGCCGAGGGCTGGGGGCCGAACCAGTGGTCGCCGCCGTCCGGGGAGAGCGCTTCGTACTGGTACCCGAGGTCGGTGCGGGCATAGGCGTAGAGCCCGCCGTTTGCCAGTTCCAAAAGTCCCGGTTCCTGCATACCGGTCCGGCTGTAGGACAGCGTGGGGAAGGACAATTGCGACGGCATTTTAAACCAGTGAAAACCGTCGTCGTCCGAGGCAAAGAAATAGGCGTCGCCGCGGCCGTTGAACACTTCGCGCCCGTCGGCCGTGATACTGTTATTGTGGAAAGCGGCCGGGACAATCAGCCGACCCGAGGAAAGACGCTCCACGCGGTTGTTGTTGACAACGTAATAGCCCTTCCAGTCGCCCGGCAAAACGGGAATCGGCGCGCCGAAATGCTCGCCCTCGTCACTCGAGCGGGAGAGCAGATATTCGTCGCTGCCGTCGGCCTCGTGTTTTAACACGTAGAATAAACCGACGTCGCCGTTGTCCATGCGGCGCAAAGAAACGCTCATGACGTTCTTTTCGCCATAGTCTTTGGCGCTGATCAGCAGGCGCGCTTCGCCGTCCGGCGTGCCGGCATTAAAACTGTCGCCCCCGTCATCGGAATAGATGCAGCGGATTTCACACGCGGCGTTATCTTCCCAGTCATCCCCGTGGTAATAACTGTAGGCAAACATTATGCGCCCGTCGCGCAGGCGGATAAAGTCGCCCTCACTGTTGCGGGGATTGCCCGCGTGCGGGCGTAAAATGGCGCTGATGACGGAATTTTCTTTTTCAAACAGTTGCACGTTTTGTCACCTGTTTTTCGCGACTGCGAAAAATCCTTTCGTTTTTATCAAGTTTACAAGTTCGATATAAATCAAGGTGATGGTTGCATTATACAGTATTTTACCCGCTTTTTCAATACGTGTCCTACGCAGCGGCATAAAAAAGCACCCGACGGACTGCGGTTCGTCGGGTGCTTGTTCTTCTTTTGTGAATCGTCAAAAATGCAAAATGCGGGAAGCAATGGCAAAGTAAATCATCAGCGTCAGGGTATCGACGATGGTGGTGATAAACGGACTTGCCATCACGGCCGGGTCGAGTCCCAAGCGTTTGGCCAAAATCGGCAAAAGCGTACCGATGATTTTGGCAATGACGATGGCGGCTAGCACGGTCAGGCACACGATGCCGGCAATGAGCATATTCTCGGGTGTGAACTGCAGTTTGAAGTCCACCAGCATGGTTTTAAGGAAGCAGACGGTTGCCACGCTGACACCGCACAGCAGCGACACGCGCAGCTCTTTCCATAATACGCGCCATACGTCGGATAGCTCAATTTCCCCCAGCGACAGACCGCGAATGATGGTAACCGAGGATTGGCTGCCGGCGTTTCCGCCGGTATCCATCAGCATGGGGAAGAATGCCGTCAGAATGGCGTACGTGCCGATGGCGGTTTCGTAATGGGTGATAATCGTGCTGGTAAAGGTGGCGGAAATCAACAGGAGCATCAGCCACGGGATACGCTGACACCACGTCTGGAATACCCCCGTGCGCAGGTAGGTCTTGTCGGACGGCAGAATAGCGGCCATCTTTTCGATATCCTCGGTCGTCTCATCCTTCAAAACGTCCAACGCGTCGTCGACGGTAACGATACCGACCAAACGATGCTCTTTGTCCACGATGGGCAGAGCCAGCAAGTCGTATTTTTGAATGGTTTGGGCAACGGTTTCTCGGTCGTCTACCGTGGAGGCGGCAACGACGGACGTGTCCATGATATCGCCGATCAATTTATCGGCGGGGAAGAATAATAAATCCTTTAAATCAACGACGCCTTCCAGGACGCGCGCCTGGTCGGTGACGTAGGCGACGTAAATGGTTTCCTTATCGGTACCGGTTTTACGGATGACTTCCACTGCCTGGGCAATGGTCATATTCTTTTGCAGGCTTAAGAACTCGGCCGTCATAATCGAGCCGGCGCTCGATTCGGGGTAGGCCAGGAAACGATTGATTTGGGAGCGTGTTTCGGGTGTGGCGGAGCGCATGATACGGCGCACGATATTGGCCGGCATTTCGCTCAACATGTCCACGGTATCGTCCACGAACAGGTCTTCCACGATGTTGGAAAGCTCGCGGTCGGTCATGGCCGAAATGATGCGTTCCTGTACTTCGGGGTCTAATTCGGCAAAAATATCGGCTGCCGCGTCTTTGGATAAAAGACGAAAGACAGCCGGAATTCTTTTCTCGGGTAACTCGGTGAAAAAATCAGCCGCGTCTACGGGATTCAAGTCTTCCAGCTCGTGTATGAAATCGGAATATCGTCGGGCGTCCAGCATTTCTGTTAATGCATCGAACTTATTTTCCAGCATTTCCTGCTGTTCTTCCTGCGCTGTTTGAATGTCTTCTTCTTCAAATGCTTCAATTTCGGCATTTGTTTCAGCGGTTTCTTTGGTTTCAATCTCGGGGATATTTTCCAAATCAGCCATGGCGACGTTCCTCCGTTTCATTCAAATTATCCCCTGTTCGGGAACGATTTAGTTTAGCACAAAATGACCTTTCAGTCAACTGTTATATTGTAAAAATAGTCGCGTGTGCAGCGCGTTTTCACAGAAAAAACGGGCGGGAAACGTTCCCGCCCGTATGATACGGTGCGCGTGTTATTTTTCGTCGACGAAAACGAGCTTGACGGCGTCCAAATAGCCGTAGCCGTGCAGGTCGTCCGGTTCCAGGTAACTGTCCTCGGTCCATTCGTTCCAGCTGTTGATGGTAATGAGTTTGGGCTGTGCCGGATGTGCGTCGGCGTACGCCTTTGCCATACGCAGCCCTTTTTCAAAGTTTTCCGGGCCGTTATTGACGGCAATGGGGTTGTATAAAATATTGTGCCGTGCATTGTTGTCCCAACCGATGGAAACGTGCGGATAATAGGGCACGCCGTATTCGGCGTCAATGCGCTGCCATTCTTTCTCGGCATCCACCAACATTTGGGGGTAATCGGTCAAGCCGTGCATAGGCACGAAATGGACGAATTGATAGTGTGTGATGCTGTCAAAGCCCAACATTTGCACGACGTCGCGGCTTTTGCCGGTGTGATGACTGTCCACACCGGAAACGTCAACGGCACCCTCACTCCACACCGTCATCTGCAGTTCCAACCCGGGGAATCCCGCCTTGATTGTTTCGCCACGGAACCAGTCCAGCGCGTCCTTGGTTGCGTCGATGCCGCCCAGTCCTTTGATGAGATTCATGACGTCGTAAATCATCAATACCGGTTTGCCGTCAATCGTATAGTATTCCGGCTGACCGAAATAACGCTCAATCATGCGATGGGCAATCGTTTCAAAATTGCGGCGGTCCACCGCGCCCTGCCACACAACGGTCTCCTCATCGGCATTGCGTTTATCCCACAGCGTCATGGCGTCGTGGTTGGCCCACATCAAATAAAACTTCATTTTACTCCGGTTGGCGGCGCCAAGGAACCCGTTGTCCAAACATTGCTCCAAAAAGGGGCGGCCGTCGTACCAATACCAGTCGTAAATGAAAACGTTGACGCCGTGCGACGAGGCCTCGTCGATTTGCATTTCCATCACGTGCGGGTCGGCCTCGTTGACGTATCCCCACAGCGGCTTGCGCGGCCACTGATGTCCTTCAAAGCGGGGGACTGCTTTTTGTACGGTTTGCCACTCGCCGATACCCTGTTCCCAAAAAATGCGGGTACGCGGTTCGTCCCCGGTATAGGACGGCCAAATATAGGCCGCCACGTCGTATTTTTCCATAAGATTCATCCTTTCCGCCACGTCAGCGTTCAAGTTTAAGCTCAATTTCAAATGCAACTGCAATTGCAATTGCAGTTGCATTTGTGAAACCAACGGTTCTGTGTCCCCTGTAAATCAAAGGGGCGGAAAACCTTTGTTTCCCGCCCCTTGCGGGAACGATATGCTCCGATTGGAGCACAATTATCTCATCTTAATGCCAAATCTGCGGTCGAGCGACGTAACGATCTTGTTGACAAAACCGTCAATGTCCTCCGGTGTGAAGGGCTTGTCGGTGGGGACGAAGGTCAGCTTGAATGCCATGGATTTCATACCGGCACCCAGCTGTTCACCGCGGTAAACGTCAAACAGTTCGGCTTTGGCCAGGGATTTGCAGCCCTGCAGAATGGCAGACTGTACTTCACCGCATGTCTTTTCTTCTTCCACAACCAGCGCCAGGTCTCTGGTGACTTCGGGGAACTTGGAAACGTCGCGGTACTTGATGATGTCGGGAAAATAACCGGCGATGGCATCGTAATCCAGTTCGCCGACGAAAGTGTTGGCGGTGATTTCAAAGTTATCGGCCGACTCGTAGGACAACTGACCGAAGAAACCGACCTTTTTGCCGTCCAGCAGCACGGCAACCGAAGCGCCGGGATGCAGGAAGGAACGGGTCTCGCGTTCCACGGTGAAGTTCAAACCGAATTCACGTCCGATGGCTTCCACGGCACCCTTGGCCGTGAAGAAGGATTCACCGGCACCGTATAGGGCGAAGGACAGGCGGCGTGTTTCCGTCGGCTTATCGTTCGCATTTGCACCGGGAATAAAGACGTTGGCCAGTTCGAAGAAGCGGGCGGCATCGTTGCCTTTCTTCTGGTTGCGGGCAACCGTTTCCAAAACGGAGGGCAGTACGATGGTGCGCATAATGGAATAATTTTCACTGATGGGGTTGGAAATGCGGACGAAACGGCGCTCGGGCGCATCTTCGGGCAAATCCAGCATATTCAGTTCGGCTTCCGAATAGAAAGAGTAGTTAATCAGTTCGAAGAAGCCCTGCATGGCCAGTGCCTGTTTGCACTTCAGTGCCATCTTTTGGTCGCGGTTGAGTCCGCCGGCCGTGATGGCCAGGCCTTCCAAGAGTTTAGGCTGGATGTGGTCGTAACCGTATACCTTAATAACGTCCTCGGCCAAATCCGGGAAGCTTTCCACGTCTTCACGATAAGCAGGCGCGGTTGCGGCGATTTTGCCGCCGTCTACCTTGATTTCGTAATTCTGTCGTTTGAGAATTTCAACGATAACGTCGTGGGGAACTTCGATACCCAGTACGCCGTTGATTTTGTCAAACGTCGTCTCAATGGGCGCATTCTTTTTATCGGGATCGGCGCAAACGTCAAGGTGCGTGGCAGTCACGGTGCCGGCACCGAGTTCTTCAATCAGGTGCAGGGCGCGGCGCATGGCCATCTCGGTGGTGTATTCGTCCACACCCTTCTCAAAACGATGGGAGGATTCGGAGTTGACACCCAGTGCGCGTGAGGATTTGCGGACGTTTTCACGCATAAATTTGGCGGCCTCGAACAACACTTCGTTGGTGTCTTCGCGGATTTCGCTGTTCAAACCGCCCATGATACCGGCCAGTGCAACAGGCTTTTCAGCGTCGCAGATGACCAGATTGTTCGGCGTGAGCTTCAGGTCAGTGCCGTCCAGCGTCGTCAGGGGTTCACCATCGCCGGCGCGGCGCACGATAATCTGTCTGCCGCCCACGGTGCTCATATCGAAAGCGTGCATGGGCTGACCGAGTTCCACCAAAATGTAATTGGTGATATCCACGATATTGTTGATCGGGTTGTGGTCGCACAGAATCAGGCGACGGCGAATCTTTTCGGGGGAGGGGAATATCTTAACGTTCTTAACCTGGTGCGCGATGTAACGCGGGCAGAGGTCGGGCGCATTGACGGTGACACCGATGCTGCTGTCCTTCTCAGACGAAGCCGTGAAGGAAACGTCGGGGGCGTGCAGCGTGCGGTCAAATTGTGCGGCAATCTCACGGGCAATGCCGAATACCGACTGGCAGTGGGGCAGGTTTGCCGTGATGGAAATGTCCCAAATTTCATCGTTGAAACCGAGTACTTCGCGCACGTCGGTACCGGGAACGGCGTTTTTGTCCAGCATCAGGATGCCGTCCACGTCGCCGCCGTCCATCCAGCCGGCATCAATACCCAGTTCTTCACCGGAGCACAACATGCCGTTGGAGGGTACGCCGCGCAGCTTGCCGTTCTTGATGGTCACAACCTTGGCGTCGTGACGGTCAATGACGCGGGCACCGTCCAGTGCCGCGGGGACAACGTCGCCGGCGTGCACGTTCTGTGCGCCCGTGACGATTTGGAACGTGCCTTTTTCACCGCAGTCCACCTGCGTGATGAACATGTGGTCGGAATCGGGATGACGTTCGATGGTCAGCACTTTGCCGACGTAAACGCCGGATACTTCCGGGTTGAACGTCTTTTTCTCCTCGACTTCCAGGCCGCAGGAAAAGAGTTTATCTTCAATGGCAGAATTGTCGATCCCGTTCAGGTCGACCATTTCACGAAGCCAACTGATGGGTAATAACATAATGGCCGCCTCACTTTCTGAACTGTTCGAGCGCGCGTTTGTCACCGTCGAACAGAATGTGAATGTTGTTGACACCGTATTTAAGCATAGCGATACGGTCCAGACCCGCACCGAAGGCCAGACCCGTCCATTCGTCGGGATCCAAGCCGCAGTTGCGGATGACGTTGCGGTTAACGACGCCGGCACCTAAAATTTCAATCCAGCCGGTGCCTTTGCACAAACGGCATCCCTTGCCGCCGCATTCGCAACAGGAAATATCCACCTCAACCGAGGGCTCGGTGAAGGGGAAGAAGGAGGGACGGAAACGCGTCTTGGTGTCGGGGGAGAACATGGCCTTGGCCAGCTTGTCCAACAGTCCGTGCAAATCGGACAGGGACACGTTCTTATCAATCACGAAACCTTCCATCTGGTGGAACATGGGGGAGTGCGTGGCGTCGTCGTCGCAACGGAACACGCGGCCCGGCATAATTACCTTGAAGGGCGGCTCCATGGTCTCCATGCAGTGAATCTGACCGCCGGAGGTCTGGGTACGCAGCAGCAGGTCTTCCGTGATGTAGAAGGTATCCTGCTTGTCGCGCGCCGGATGGTCCTGGGGCGTGTTCAGGGCTGTAAAGTTGTGGTAATCGTCCTCGATTTCGGTGCCCTCGTACACGGTAAAGCCCATGCCGGCAAAAATGTCGGCCAGCTGGTTGAATACCATGGTCACGGGGTGCAGTGCACCGGGTTCCCGCATTTCGGCGGGCATCGTGATGTCAACGGCTTCACGCTCGTACTTGGCGGCGCGTTCACGGTTGGCCACGTCGGCCTCCACGCGCTTGAAGTCTTCCATCATCTCGTTTTTAAAGTCGTTGATGAGCTTACCGGCGGCGGGGCGTTCACTCTTGTCCAATTTGCCGAGTTCTTTCATCAGGTCGGAAACAGCACCCTTGCTGCCCAGATACTTGGTGAAGAATTCTTTCAATTCGTCACTGGACTTGACGGCGGTCAGTCTGTCACGAATCTGACCTCTCAATTCCTCAATTTTCTGTAACATATATACCTCCCGCGCATATGCGCAATTGTTTACGGTTACGGTTCGGTGCGGCTGCCTTTTCAAGCGTCTTTCCGTTTTCCTGTATTGGCTGTCGGAAAAAGAAAAAAGCCCCGCGCTTTCGTTTGCACGAAAACGGGGACGTCCTAAAAACGTGTTACCACTCCGCTTTATCCGTCGCTCGCGCGGCGGACCTCATGGGCATCCGTATGAATGTCCTGCGATATGACGGTCGCTCCCGTCGCCTCCTACCAAAAACGGTTCGTTTTCTTCAGCGCGCTGCTCCCGGAATGAATTTCGCTGTCTGTTCGTGAAACGCCTCCCACCGTGCGGCGTTCTCTCTGTGCGCGACCCTGACAGGTACTTATTTCCGATCTTCGCATTTAACAACCCTAATATTAACATAAATTGAAGGGTTTGTCAAGAGAATCGTCAAAAACAGGGGATTGCCGTGCGGCAATCCATATCAATATATACTCGGGCGCAGCAGAAACGGCTCAGAATCGTCGTTCTTTAACCCGATAGCTGTACCCCGGTACTGCGAGGGTTAAAAAAGGGGTTCCCCGCAACGAACACAGTGAGTTGTGGGGGTTCCTGAAAACGGCGATAGAAAAGCGATTACAACGAATGGGGGAATCCCCCGTGGGGGATTCCGACCAAACGTCATAATCGCTTTCGACAGATATAAATATCTATTTATCGTTTTTTGTTCTGTGTCGTTTATGCAAGCACGGATTAGTACATGCCGCCCATGCCGCCCATATCCTGTCCGGCAGGAGCTGCGGGCGCGGGTTCCTTCTTGTCGGCAACAACGGATTCCGTCGTCAGGATAACGCTGGCGATGGAAGCGGCGTTCTGCAGGGCAAAACGGGAAACCTTGGTGGGGTCAACGATACCGTTGGCAATCATATCGCCGTAGGTTTCGTTGTAAGCGTCAAAGCCGTAGCCGACTTTCTTGGCAGTCATAATCTTGTTGACTACGACACCGCCGTCGAAGCCTGCATTGAGGGCGATCTGACGAACCGGCTCTTCCAGTGCTTTGAGCACGATCTGTACACCGGTCTTTTCGTCGCCTTCCAGCTTGGAAACGAGTTTGGCAACTTCGGGGATAACGTTCAGGAAGGACGTACCGCCGCCGGCAACGATGCCTTCTTCAACGGCAGCGCGGGTTGCGTTCAGCGCGTCTTCGATGCGCAGTTTCTTTTCCTTCATTTCGGATTCGGTTGCGGCACCGACCTTGATGACGGCAACACCGCCGGCAAGTTTTGCCAGGCGTTCCTGCAGTTTTTCACGGTCGAAATCGGACGTGGTCGTCTCGATAGCGTTGCGAATCTGGGAAACACGCGCCTTGATGGCGTCTTTATCACCGGCACCGCCGACGATAATCGTGTTGTCCTTGTTGACCTTGACCTGACGGGCGTGGCCGAGCTGTGCCATGGTGCAGTCCTTCAGTTCCAAACCGAGTTCGGAGGAGATGACCTCACCGCCGGTCAAAATGGCGATGTCCTGCAGCATTTCCTTGCGGCGGTCGCCGAACCCGGGTGCCTTAACAGCAACGCATACGAACGTGCCGCGCAGTTTGTTCAGTACGAGGGTGGTCAGGGCTTCGCCTTCCACGTCCTCGGCAACGATCAACAGCTTGGAGCCGGCCTGTACAACCTGCTCGAGCAGGGGCAGGATGTCCTGCACGTTGGAAATCTTTTTATCGGTAATGAGCAAGAGGGCGTCGTCCAAAACAGCTTCCATCTTGTCCATGTCGGTTGCCATATAGGGGGACAGGTAGCCGCGGTCGAACTGCATACCCTCGACAACCTCGGAATAGGTGTCGGCGGACTTGGATTCCTCCACGGTGATAACGCCGTCGGCGGTAACCTTTTCCATAGCGTCTGCAATCAGCTGACCGATAACTTCGTCGCCGGCGGAAATGGTGCCGACGCGTGCGATATCCTCGGTGCCGTTCACGGGCTTGGAGTTGGCAATCAGTGCTTTGATGGCACAGTCAACGGCCTTCTTCATACCCTTGCGCAGAACCATGGGGTTAGCGCCTGCAGTGACGTTCTTCATACCCTCGCGAACCAGTGCCTGTGCCAGGACGGTTGCGGTGGTCGTGCCGTCGCCGGCAGCGTCATTGGTCTTGATGGCAACTTCTTTAACAAGCTGCGCACCCATATTTTCAGCTTCGTTCTCCAGTTCGATTTCCTTGGCGATGGTAACACCGTCGTTGGTAATCAGGGGAGAACCGTACTTTTTGTCCAGAACAACGTTGCGGCCCTTCGGACCCAGCGTAATTTTAACGGTATCGGCCAGTTTGTCCACACCGCGCATCAGGGCGTTGCGGGCATCAATGCCGTACAGAATCTCTTTTGCCATGATTAGTATCCTCCTCAGTCTTCAACAATGGCCAGAATGTCACTCTGGCGAACGATGTTGTATTCAACACCGTCTGCCTTGACTTCCGTGCCGGAATATTTGCTGGTGATGACTTTATCACCGGGTTTAACAATCATTTTTACTTCTTTGCCGTCTACCAATCCGCCGGGACCAACGGCAACGACTTCGGCTACCTGGGGCTTTTCCTGGGCAGCGGCAGTCAGGATAATGCCGGACTTGGTTTTCTCTTCGGACTCTAACGTTTTAACGACCACACGGTCTGCAAGCGGTTTCAGTTTCATATGAATTCTCCTTGCCATCGAGGCGATGTATTTTTGGCACTCATTTTGCTTGAGTGCTAACTTTCGGGTATTATTGTACTCACTTTTTTAGAAAAAGCAAGCAAAAAAACAATTTGTTTACAATTTGTTCACAATTTCAATTATTGCAAACGATGGGTGTGCTAATCTATTCGGTTTTGCCGGCCAAGATGCAGGCATTTTCCCAGTCGTCGGTCCCCCGATACTGTTCCAGCGTTTTTTCGGTGACGGTAACGGTGACGAAGGTGCCTTGCTTTTCCAAGGTTGTGCGGACGTATGCGGCATAGCCCAAAACGGTGCCGAACCGGTCGTCAAAGGACTTGTTGACGGCGGTGGAATTCCCCGTCAGGGACACGCTTTTACTGCCCGGGAAGCGCAGCGTCATGGTCAGTCCCGTATCGCCCCCGCCGATGGTGGCCGACGTGACGTCGGACCAAGCGTAGGTTTTGGTTTCTTTGCCGAGCACGATGCGGTGCAGGCCGTCGTCACGGCAAATCATGACGTCGGTGGCGCAAACCAGTATACTGCCGACCAGCAGGATGACGGCGACAAGCAGGACGATGCGGTTGCGTTTGGGGGCTTTTTTATCCCACAAAACGAAAATACATTCCAGGGCGATAAAGTTGACGGTTACGCAGGGCGTGAACCGCAGCAGTAATGACAGTGCCGGCTGTCCGTTTGAAAAGAGGCTGATGCACCACGTGCTGACAAGGCCCATCAGCAGGACGGACAACAACGTCAGCAGCACGACGATAATCGTGCCGATAATCGTATAGGCGGCGCCGTGGGAAAAAGAGGGCAGTTTATTTTGGCGCAGACTGTCGCCGTAAACGGTTCTTGACATAAGCGGCGGCTCTTTACAGTACCCGCAGGGCGGAAATGCAGGGCAGGGGGCAGGATGCAATCACGTCTTTTGCCTGCGCTTCGGTCAAGCCGTCAACGAAAACGGCAACGATGCCGTCGGCGGCATATGCCTGCCCGTTCTGCAGGGCGGCGGGCAGCAGCTTTACGATGTTCATATCACCGGCGAAGGCAAAGCAGCGGCGGCATACGTAGGCATCCATGGGCAGCACGTCATTTTCATCGGCAGCGCGCCATACGGGCAAACGCATACCGTCCGGATGTTCGATACAGTCAATGACGTCACCGGCAACGGCAGAGGCTGTCGGCAGTTTGCCGGCACCGCGGCCGCAGAACGTGGCGGTACCCAGCATATCGCAGTTGACGGCTACGGCGTTGAAGACGTCGCTCACGCCGTACAGCGTGGAGGCGGCAGGTACCAAACGCGGGCTGACCATACAAACGATTTTGCCGTCCTGTTTGGCGGTATAGCCGATCAATTTGACGGCGTATCCGAACAATGACGCGATTTTGGTATCCGTATCGTTGATTTTGGTGATGCCCTCGGCGTACACTTTATCCACGGGAATAACGGTGTCAAAGGCGAGCGCGCACAAAATGCAAATTTTGCGTGCGGCGTCCAGGCCTTCGACGTCGGCCGTCGGATTGGCCTCGGCATAGCCGAGTTTTTGTGCCTGTGCCAGCGCATCGGCAAAGCTCGTACCGTTTTCCTTCATTTGGGTCAAAATATAGTTGGTCGTCCCGTTGAGAATACCGCATACGGACAGAATATTGTTGGCGCACAGGTCACGGGTCAGGGGGCGGATAATCGGAATGCCGCCGCCGACGGCCGCTTCAAACACGTAGGCAACGCGGTGCGCCTTGGCAATGGCAAGCAATTCGGCGCCGAA